>JAUSPI010000126.1 GCA_030655775.1 Syntrophales bacterium | reverse complement strand
TGTCAGATAATCTATAATGGTATTATAGTCTTCTGTCCCGCCCTCGTCTTCCGCGTCATCGTATCCAACCCCTTTGATCTCTTCCATCTTATCCTGGGCCAGTGTCGTGGCGGTAGTGATTTCTTTACTGAATGCGTTCCCATTTATAACGCTTACTGTCACGCCTGCCAAACCCAAAAGAGCTACAGTAAGAATAAATATGGCAATCATAATCTCTATCAGTGTAAAACCATTATTGTTGACAATTTTGCGCACTTTCTCGCCCGTTGAACGCTAATTTATTTTTACTCTTCCCGCTGAAGAAATGGTTATGCTTTTCGACCCGCTCGAATTGGTTAGAGCTATGCCACCAGGACTCGCTGTTCCCCTGGAAGAAAAACTAATACTGCTGAAGCTTGTGATGTCTACGTCATGATAGTTTAACTTAATGTCTATGGTTTTCTCTTCACTGGCAGTTGATATTTTATACTCATGGTCGCTACCGTTAAGCCGCGCCACCGTGACAGTTGTGTTTTCCTTAACCGCCTTCATTCTCGCTTCCATTAAATCAGACATGACCTGTCTTGCAGCGCCATTTAGGCGGTTCTTCACCATCCAGTCTTGAAATGCCGGAAAGGCAAAGGCAGACATAATCGCCATAACGGCGACCACTATCATCAGCTCGACAAGTGTAAAGCCTTTTTGTGATCTCACTTTTTTCCCACTCACGTTTGATGGACTCGTAAAAAGTCCAAATCTTGTGAAGCTCCCCGCCTACAAGGCGGGGCTTGCGGGATGCGCTCCCGGTCACTCCCGCGCAGGCGGGAGTCTATAACACCTTACAATAACTGGATTCCCGCCTACGCGGGAATGACAGAGAGGAACGAAACCGTCAACCTTGAACTTTAAACTCGAAACTTTAAACAGGTATTCATCTATATACCGGTGCCTCTCTCAAACAATTATCTCAAAAACAGAATCCCCTTCAGATACTCACCCAGGAACATGTAGGCCACAGCGGCAGTAGACAGGAATGGCCCAAAGGGAACCGCATATTTCAAATCCTTCCCGTGCATAATCATCATGGAAACACCTACAATTGATCCAAGCAGGGAACTTACAAGAAGTATAAACAGAAGGGATTTCCAGCCCAAAAAGGCCCCGAGCATCGCCATAAGCTTTATATCACCCCCGCCAATCCCCTCTCTTTTCGTTACAAACTGATATACAATGGCAATCAGATAAAAACCCCCTCCACCAATTAAAATTCCCAAAATGGAGTCAAGAAAAGAGACATCTATAAAAAAGAACGTTAACAGGAAAAAGAGTGGAATCCCCGGCAGCGTAATTACATCTGGAATAATCTGATGTTCCAGGTCTATAAATGTTATAATGATAAGGGCACAGACGAATACAAATGCAAAGAAATACTGAGAAGACAAACCATACTTCCAGAATAGAAACAACGACAACAGGGCAGTTATCAGCTCAACCACCGGATAGCGATGTGAAATTTTTTTATGACAATCCCTGCACCTCCCCCTCAAAACAAGATAGCTTATTATCGGTATATTATCATAAAACCTGATGGGATGCGAACAGTTCGGACAGAAGGATTTAGGAAATACAATAGATTTTCCTTCAGAAATTCGATAGATGCATACATTCAAAAAACTTCCAATACAGGCACCCAAAACCATAAAAAAGATACTTAGAAGATGTCCTCTCAAAAATGCTACCTTCCTGATTACTCATTTTCGGATTTTCCGGCAGTCGATCCCGAGCTTGTCAATCTTTTTGTGGAGAGTATTTCTGTTCATCCCGAGAAAATCTGCAGTAGTAATCTTCACGTTACTGGAACGTTTCAAGGCAATTTTAATCAAGCCCCTTTCTACCATAGATAATATATCCTCGTACAATCTGCTCTTCTCTGTGCCGGTCGAACAGAGCAGGGTGACGATATCTTCGAGTTCCTCCCCAATAATATCTTCTAATGGTAATGAAGATGCATGATCTCTTTTGTCCATGATTATTCTCTATAATGTTTCAATTAAAATTGAACGGAATTTAAAACAAACTCAGATTGATTTATATTACAAAAGACCAGGAACGAATACAATGAAGTGTTTCATGCTTTTGGTGTGAAATATTTCACACAACACCAAATACCATATTTAACAGTCTCGTAAAAAGTCGAAAAATACGTCATTGCGAGCAAAGCTCTCATAACTACTTGTATTCATTGGATTGCTTCGGGCTACCGCCCTCGCAATGACACCGAGTCGAGACTTTTTACGAACACATCACATTTAGTGACCCTCTAAAGCTTCATTACAGTTTTGCACGTCTTTCGAGACGCGCCAGGTCAAGAATACGGAGAGTACCCTTTTCAGTACTGACCAGCCCCTTTTCACGCAACACCCTCAGTTCCTTGTTAACGCTTTCTCTGGTAGCACCTATCATGCTGGCAAGATCCTTCTGGCTCAGACGCAAGCCAATCTGTATAATATCGCCATCCCGTTCACCATGCGTTTTGGCTAATTCAACGAGCTTTTTCGCAAATCTTGCGGAAATATTGAGAAAATAAGCATCTTCTAAAGAATCATCAGTCTTGCGTAAACGCATTGAAAGATGGGAAAGGATCGCCTGCATCGCTTTTTCATTATTCCCCAGGAATGTGATAAAATCATTTCTATTCAGAGCAAGTAATTCAGATGGTTCGAGTGCTACAGCATCAGCCGAACGCGGCATCCCGTCCATAAGAGCCATTTCTCCAAAGAAATCCCCTGCAGAAAAGACCGCCAGAACAGCCTCATCCCCCATCTCGGAGGGAAGCACAATTTTGATACGCCCCTCTTTTACAATATAAAGCGAGGTCCCATCATCCCCCTTTCTAAAAAGTGTTTCTCCCTTCTTCAAAGACCGCCGTCTCAGTGAGGCAGCAAGGCGTTCACAATCCTCCGGGCTAAGAGACTCAAACAACTGAACACCTTTTAGAAATTCCTCCGGTTTCATAATTTGCCTTCTCTCTTGGAAAATAGGGACAGCGCCCTTTTTTCCCCTATTAACCATGATGCACTCGTAAAAAGTCGAAAAAGTTGTCATTGCGAGCGGAGCGAAGCAATCTCGTGTACTATAACTGGTTGCATTCATTAGATTGCTTCGTCGCTGCGCTTCTCGCAATGACCCGGTTCCTGACTTTTTACAAACTTGTCAACCATGCCCCTTACAGAAAAAAGGGCGCTGTCCCTATTTATCCGTCTTTCCTGCTCCAGTCGTATGGAATATCGTTGCTGTGGGGGTCTATCCTGAATTCGTCAGGTTCGTCGTAATTGTAAACCTCTGTTGGAGTATTAACCACAATGGCTTCCTCGATAGATACACACTTAAAGCCGTGATACACATATGGCGGAATATGAACAAGAACAGGGTTGAACTCCCCGACAAAGAGTTCATTGATTTCACCATGGGTACTGGAATCATTGCGGCTATCGTACAGGACAATCTTCATCATACCCTTGACAACCGTCATGTTGTCGTACTGTTTTTTATGATAATGCCACCCCTTCACTACACCAGGATTGGCGGTTGTCATATACACCTGACCGAATTCCCGGAACATCTTATCATCCCGGCGGAGTATTTCCATCAACCTCCCCCGCTCATCCGGTATCACCTTCAATTTCTTAATCATCACACCTTCAATCATAAGTCTCCCTCTGGTCTATTTGGTGGCA
Source organism: Syntrophales bacterium (assembly GCA_030655775.1). Classification (NCBI taxonomy): domain Bacteria; kingdom Pseudomonadati; phylum Thermodesulfobacteriota; class Syntrophia; order Syntrophales; species Syntrophales bacterium. The sequence goes on along the minus strand of JAUSPI010000126.1, from coordinate 7,279 downwards.
TGGACAAATTTATTTGTCCGTGTTGTTCTCGCTCGTTTTTTTGCACGGACAAACGATACCGGATCAATGTCCGGCACATGGTTTGTCCATGGCACCCGTAACAACTAATCACAGTTCACAGTTTGTTCGCCCCCGTCTCTGCCACCATATTCCCCGCATATCGAAGGGATTCGAATGTCCCGGCGTCACTCCACCAGCCATCAAGGATATCCCACATCATTTTTCCTTCCCTGATATAGAAGTTGTTAACATCCGTAATTTCCAGCTCTCCCCTCTCCGATGGCTTCAGCGTCTTTATAAAATCAAAAACCCTGCTGTCATACATATAAATGCCAATAACGGCATAAGAAGATTTTGGAACTGACGGCTTCTCTTCGATGCCAACAATCCTGTCTCCTTCAAAAACAGGCACTCCGAACCGCTGGGGATCAGGAACCTCTTTCAGCATTATCCTGGCTCCTTCCCGTTGTTCTTTAAAGGCCTCGGCCGCTTTTTTGATATTATTCTCAATAATATTGTCGCCAAGAACAACCATGATTTTTCCGTTATCCGCAAAGAATTCCGCGAGACCGAGGGCCGCCGCTATTCCCCCCTCCCCTTCCTGGTATGTGTAATTTATGTGTTTCAGGCCAAACTCCTTGCCGTTCCCCAAGAGTTTAAGAAAATCACCGGCATTATTCCCACCGGTCACTATCAATATCTCATCTATACCGGCATTAACCAGAATCCTGATCGGATAATGGATCATCGGTTCCCTGTATACCGGGAGAAGATGCTTGTTGGTAACTTTCGTCAGTGGATGCATCCTGCTCCCCAAACCACCTGCCAAAACAACACCTTTCATTACGTTCTCCTTTCATTATAAGCAAGCTCCGCTTTTATATCATACTTTCTCATCTCTTAACAACAATTGTCTGATACCCAAAAATAGACATTGAAAGTGAATTCCTCCCCCTTGATGGGGGAGGACTAAGGTGGGGGTGAAAAATATGTCAGAATCCCCCCTCTCCCTAACCCTCTCCCACCAAGGGATAGGGAGCTATAAGACTGTCCTCCCCATCCCGTAGGATTCACCATTGTGGACAGGCGGGACGCCTGTCCTACTGTGTTGGAATGGTCAATGTCTATTTTAGGGCTGATATTTGTCATTGATTCGAAAGTTAGTCTCTGATATTTTAAAAAGCCGAAGAAAGGAATCGAATCTTGACAGACGAATTCTACATGAAAAGAGCTCTGAAACTTGCCAGAAAGGGAGAAGGCCGTGTAAGCCCCAATCCGATGGTGGGTGCGGTCATAGTGAAAGATGGCAGGATTATTGGCGAAGGATACCATAAGAAATTCGGGGGGAACCACGCCGAAATTAATGCCATAAACAGCGCTTCAGAAGCCATTGAAGGCACAATCCTCTACGTGACAATGGAACCATGCAGCCATTACGGCAAGACTCCACCTTGTACGGACAGGATCGTCGAAGTCAGACCCCAAAGGGTTGTCATCGGAACCACTGACCCCAACCCGATGGTCTCCGGCAGAGGCATAGACATCCTCAAGCAACACGGGATAGAAACAGACGTAGGAATACTTGAAGAGGAATGCAGGGAGCTCAATGAAATATTTTTAAAATTTATACGGACAAAGACTCCATTTATAACTCTGAAATTTGCCCAGACCATCGACGGTAGAATCGCTACGTCAACCGGACATTCAAGGTGGATTAGCTCAGAACCTTCCTTAAAATTCGCCCATAAACTTAGAAGCCTCCACGACGGTATCATGGTCGGCGCAGGAACAATTCTCACGGATGACCCGGAACTTACCGTACGCCACGCGAGGGGCAAAAACCCGCTTCGGATTGTGGTCGACTCAACGCTTCGCATACAGGCAAACGCACGTGTACTGAAGAACCAGGAGAGCGCAAAGACAATTATCGCAACTACCCAACACTGCAACAAAGAAAATTTGAGGCATTTAACAGATTCGGGAATAGAAACTCTTATCATCAATAGCAAGAATCAGAAGCATGTCGACCTGAAAAAGCTTTTGGCCGAACTGGGGAAGAAAGAAATCTCTTCTGTTCTGGTAGAAGGGGGTTCCGAAATAATTACCTCCTTTTTGAAAGAAAAAATCGCCGACAGGATTATAATAATCACGGCTCCAAAGATAATCGGAACAGGAATTCCATCGGTAGGTGATTTGGGAATTACAAAAATTGATGATTCGATTAAGCTCTCCGTAAGAAAAGTTTCAAGAAAAGGGGATGACATTATTGTTGATTCGAGGCTATAAACTCAGCCACCCTCATTCCATCAAGTGCAGAACTCATGATACCCCCCGCATAACCGGCACCCTCGCCACACGGATATAAACCGTCCACATTGACACTCTGATAATTTTCCCCCCTCAATATCCTGACCGGAGATGATGTTCTCGTTTCAACACCTATCAGATTTGCCTCCTGAGAAATAAATCCCGGCATTTTTCTATCAAACGCCAAAAATCCCTTCTTCAGGATATCGACAACGAACGGGGGCAATACTTCTTTCAAAGGGGCTGCTTTGAAACCGGGAACAAAACTGGTGAGGCCTATTTCACTGCCTTCCTTATCTTCAATAAAATCAACCAGCCTCTGCGCGGGGGCACAGTAATTACTTCCCCCCATAACAAAGGCTTTTTCCTCCCATCTCCGGCGGAATGCAAGGCCGCTCAAGGGAGAGTCCCCTTTAAAATCATCTGTACGAATATTGACCACAACGGCGCTGTTGGCAAAGTTGCCCCCTCTCAGGTAGTGGCTCATGCCGTTTGTAACCACTCCTCCTGCCTCCGAACTGCAAGCGATAATCTCGCCACCGGGACACATGCAAAAGGTATAAACCGATCTGTCCATGTCGGCTATCCTTGCCGTCAAAAAATAATCTGCCGGCGGAAGAGCTTTGTGCTTCCACCACCTGCCATACTGTATCCTGTTTATCAACTCCTGAGGATGCTCAACCCGCAAGCCAATGGCAAACGGCTTTGCCGCAAGTTTCACACCCCTTTTATAAAGCTGCCGATATGTCTCAACGGAGCTCTGTCCTATTGCCAGAACAAGATGTTCAGTTTTGATCTCCTCGTCATTGTTGACTACAACCCCTTCAATCTTGCCCTCATTAATTATAAAATCTGTAACCCTGGCTCCAAATCTTATTTCACATCCAAGCTCAACAAGCTCTTCCCTGAAATTTACCAACACCTCCCGCAGGCAATCCGTACCGATATGAGGTTTGGCATAGGTCATAATATCCGAAGCTGCACCCATATCTATAAGTGTTTTCTTTATGAAACCCAGATTTGCGCTCCTGATCCTGGTCGTCAGCTTTCCGTCAGAAAAGGTGCCGGCACCGCCCTCACCGAAATGGACATTGCTACTTTCGTCAAGTATGCCTTTCTTCCAAAAGGTATTTACATCGACGACCCTTTCATCCACCTTTTTGCCCATCTCAAGGAGAAGAACGGGGATTCCCTTTCTCGCGAGAGTTAACGCGGCAAAAAGACCAGCCGGCCCGCATCCGACAATGACAGGCCTCTTGTCAGGTTTAAGGAGAACCGGCGAATGTTTCGGCAGCGCTTCATATATAACACTTTTAATCTTTACCTTGCCATCAACCCTGCATCTCGCAGCCACTTCATCGGAAACAGACACCTCTACCGCATAAATAAAACATGGCGGTCTGCTGCGCCTGGCATCCAGAGATTTTTTGACGACTTTCAGAGAAGAAACCTCTTCCGGCGAAACACCGAGAAGCAACGATGCCTTCTTTCGCAGGACATCTTCCCCTTCATCCAGAAAAATTTTGATATCGGATATTTGAAATATCATAGTTCTTCTCTCTCATTTAATAGGGACTTTGACCCTTCCAACACAGTAGGACAGGCGTCCCGCCTGTCCATAACGGTGAATCGCTTAGACAGCCGAGACGGCTGTCCTACTGGGAGAGCTTTGCAAAACTGCAATTCTGGTCATTGCGAGGAGCTTTAGCGACGCGGCAATCTTATGAATTGTCAATATGTTGCGAGATTGCTTCGCTTTGCTCGCAATGACAATATTGGTATTATGCAAAGCTCTCAACTGGATGGGGAGGACAGTCTTTATTTTCAATGTCTATTTTGTGGTCCCTAATTTAATCTTGAAAATATTCATTAATTATTATAGGAAAACATTCAGCAATGCAACATTCCAAAGAGAGAACGTCTGATGCCCTGGTATGCAGTACATACAAGAAGTCGTCATGAAGACAAAGTACATTTAGGTCTTCTTCAAAAATCCTTCAATGTTTTTTTACCCAAGATCGAGGTATGGAGCAAAAGAAAGGATCGAAAAAAGAAGATCATGGTACCGATGTTTCCCGGGTATCTGTTTACAGAAGTATTTTCCTTAGACAATTACACAAAAGTGGATGTTCTCAAGACCTTCGGCGTGGTCAGAATGCTGGGGAAACCAAACAGCCATGAACCGATACCTGTCCCAGATGAAAAGATAGGTGCCATACAGCGGCTCGTTGAATCAAAGGTAGAGATTCAGCACTTCCAGTATCCAAAGGCAGGTGAACCAGCCCTGATAATGGACGGCCCATTCAAAGGTATTGAAGGAATTGTAGTTAAGATTGACTATAAAAAGGAACTCTTCGTCGTATCTATTGACCTTCTTCAGCGGGCGGTGGCCATCCAGCTAAAAGGATTCCAGATCGCAAAAGTTTAAATTCGTTGTTCGTAGATCGATTCCCGATAAATAGGGAATGGCTTATCTGTCGCCGTTGAACGCTTTCATGGCCTCTTCCATCAGAAGATTCCCATACCCTTTATACTTCGGGGAATAGTGAAATGTTGTTAGCTTTTTCGCCCCTGCCATTCGTGCCAAACTACCCGCCTGCATGGCGGTAAGATGATATTTACGCGCTGCTATATCCGCATCCTCCTGCAGAAAACAAGCCTCAATAAAAATAAAATCGGACATACTGGCCAGCTCAACTATCCTGTGTATATTCTCCTCGCTGTAGACAGCATCCGCTATATACGATATCCTCTGGCCAGGTGTGATTTTTACGATGGCCTCCTTCAATTCACCGAGAGGCACTATTTTTTCCAGAACCTCCCTGCCGTTATCCCTTCGCCATACCCTGATCGGCGCATCATCCGGGTCACCCTTCAGGATACTGTCTTTCAAATCGACAAGCCACGCCCCCACGGGAAGTCCCATCTCCTCCAATTTGTTTCTCTTGATATTTATACGCTTCTTTTCCTTCAGGGAATACGCAAGACAAGGTATCTTATGATCAAGAAAAACTCCCGTAACGGTAAAGAAACTCTCCTTTACAATTGTACCATCAAAGCTCTCACTGTCACTGACCGCTTCAGGTTTAAAGGCATTCTGACAGTGATAGCGTCTCGTTATTTTACGATCGGGATGCACTTCCGTCACCAGAAGCACAAAATCGTTTGTGTAATTTTCAACAAGATTCCAGGTATAGCCGGCTATTTTGCTTTCCACATTCTCAATGAAACCCGGTGGGCCGAAGAGTGAAAGGTGTTTGTCACGCCCTAATAAAACCCTCAATATATGATCAAATCCGATGAAGTGGTCCACGTGTGTGTGGGAAACAAAAATGTGACTTACCTTGAGAAGCTTTCGGGGAGGTAGTGAATGAATGTCGCCAAGATCGAAAAGAATTGCCCTGTTTCTGTATCTGAATTCTACATATACACCGGGGTCACCGAAGGGATCATTGACGAGGAAGGCACTAAACATGATATGTTTTTAACTAAAAAAAGAGGGGAAGTCCAGTATTATCGCTTCCCCTCTTTTTTCATATAAGGCCGTAAATCTAATTAACCGCCAATAAATTTTAACAATGGATTAGCGTAAAGCAATATCAGAGCGATAACCAATGCATATATGGCGAGGGATTCTATCATTGCCAAGCCTACCATCATTGTTATTAAAATCTTGCCCTGTGCTTCAGGGTTCCTGCCAACAGCATTCGCAGCACCATTTAACCCGTTACCCATTCCCAGGCCGGTACCAATCGTACCACACGCAATAGCTAAACCGGCAGCAAGAATACTGCAACCCAAAACAATTGCTTTTGTGTAATCCACAGCAGCCGCTGGAGAGGCATCAGCAGCCATTACCAGCGAGGCCGACACCAACACAAACAGAAAACCTAAGATAACACTTGCTACACCTTTTTTCATTTATGCCTCCTTTCATATTTACGGGCTAATTTTTAGGCGCCTCCTTATCAGAAAAGCACCTGCCCATCATGGGGGTTTCTATACGCATGAAAAAAAATTGTCAAGAAATATTTGTTGTGATACAGAACAAAAATAAAACAGAAAACGCTCTATCTCCCTTGTCGAATATCCCGTCTTTAGCGGGGATGGGGATTGATTAAGAGTGAGCTAAAGTTAATCGTACACGCCTTCGGCGCGGTCAAATTAGAAACAGGCTGCGCTGAAAGCGCATTCTTTAACTTTAGGCACTTTAGTTCACTTTAGTTCACTTTAAACTTTTTCGATATAATATTTGCCCTAATGTGGCATCTTCCTCCAAGTGAAATCTTGGAAGAAACATAACGCCTTATGCTTTCAAAAACAGAGATAAAAATAGCACAACACATTCAAGGAGACATTCCCCTTACCAAAAGACCATTTGGGCGTATTGGAGAAAAGATAGGAATATGTGAAGAGGATGTAGTTGCCGGGATAAAGGGATTAATGAAACGGGGAATTATCCGAAAATTTGGCGCCATTGTCCGCCACCACAGGGCAGGTTTCACAAACAATATCATGGTCATCTGGGCGGTTCCTGAACAGCGATGCGAAGAGGTGGGCAAGGTTTTTGCCTCTTTTAGAGAAATCTCCCACTGCTATGAAAGAACTCCCCCCTTCGAAGAAAAATACAATATCTACACAATGATACATCTCAAGGGAAACGACCAGGAGGGATTGATCGAAAAACTCATCTCGGCAACAGGTATAAGGGATTTCAAGGTCTTACTAACTGAAGAAGAATTCAAAAAAAGCAGTATGGAGTATTTTAAAAAAACAGGTTAACTGTTAACGGTTGACCATCTCGCAAAAAGTCAGTTTTTGTCACCCAAAATCATGTCCTGAACTTGTTTCAGGATCATTCAGGGTCTCTAACTTATTGAAATATATAGATGCTGAAACAAGTGAGAACCTGATACTAGTTCAGGATGACAAATGACACATTGTGAGACTTTATACGAGTACATTAAATATA
>JAUSPI010000125.1 GCA_030655775.1 Syntrophales bacterium | reverse complement strand
TCTTTCGCTTTCTGCTATATCTTTTTTTTAATTTACCCAATACACCTTTTTCAATTAAATCCAAATCCCCTGCTAAGAATATTTGCGTGTCCAGTTCGCAAACAGATCCATAAGATATATAAACCATCCTACTGTAATCCAGGGTTGTCTTTCTTCCTTTCACTCGAATCCTTGAATCCTTGCCCCCTTGAACCCTCTGGTATTAATTGGAGATGTCTTTCGAGACGTTTGCAGGTTTTGCAAACGTCTCGAAAGGCCAATTTTGAACAGAACAGCGAGCGCATTATTCTTCGAATTACTTCGTTCCCCGCAGCTTGCTGCGGGGAGCTTCAAAGTTACCACCTGCCCATTAATCCTCTTCCATAGTACTGGTTTCCACAAATACCTGCTCGAGGATGACTTCTCTTGCCACTTCTGCTGAACAACCGTTTTGCTTGCTGTTCCTGAGTCAGTACCTTGCTGAGCTCCAGTCGATAGTTTGTCGACTTTTCTTTTATACGGTACTGCAAATCGCTGATTTCTTTCTGCTTGGACATGATCTTGTTTTTATCGGGATTGATCTGAACCCACAGTAATTTCAACTCAGACCGCTTGCTGAAAAGCTGATTTCGCAGCGGCGTTGCTTCTTTCAGGTGTGTCTCACGCAGCGACTGAATTTTAGCCGATTGTTCGGCTGTCAAGTTCAGATTGTAGCCCTCACAACTTTCCGTGCCCATACCATGACCTCTTTCCCATCCGGGACCCCTGGCAAATACTGGGATGGTCATTACTACCACTAACAACATAGTTCCTAAAACTGTTGCTAATTTCTTCATTTTAAAATCCTCCTTTAAGGATATTTCACTTTTGCTTTCTTAGTGAGCAACGACCGTGCCAAATGAAAAATAATTGGATAACCAGCTTAAATAACAAAATAAATTTGATAGCGCTGGTTACGGATAGTATATTATGTTGTTATTTTCGGAAAAAAGATGGATAAAAAGTATCCAATTATGGTATCCTGTTGTTTACAAAGTATCCAGTTATAATGAACATTCGGCTATCAGCTTTTTTTGCTTATGCCGGCCGTGTTGAAGAAAAGCTCCCCGCTCACATGGGGTTTCAAGGTGGCCGGGTATCACCTCCTGAAGCCTGGCATCTATTTTGCTTTGGAATAAGTTTATGACAGGTAGAAAAAGAGAAAAATCATGGATTACTCTATCACCCTGGATAGTGATAGGAGCGGTGGTTGTTCTGGCGCCTATTTTTATCTTTGTTGCCGTTCAGAATATTCACAAGCAAAGAGAGAATACGACCCAGCTTTTATTAGAGAAGGGGGCGGCCCTGATAAGGTCCTTTGAGGCCGGTACGAGGACGGGAATGGGGATGCGCTGGGGCGGTCTTCAGGTTCAGAAACTGCTGATGGAAACGGCACAGCAGGCCGATATTGTTTACCTGCTGATAACAGACCTGAATGGTAAAATCCTCGCAGATAATGACCCCTCTAAAATTGGAGAATATCACGGAAAAGACCTTGACCTTGAAAAAATTCCCCGTTCCAAAGAGGTGCAGTGGCGAGAGGTCATAGATGAAAACGGTGCAAACGTTTTTGAAGTCTTCCGCCGGTTTTCCCCTACGCGCAAACACTTTCAAAGACCAAGGGGCAAAAATGTCCCAAATGACTGGTTTCGATCGTGTATAATCCCTCCGGAAGGCAAACCTTTATCCCGGTTGACTATTTTCGTCGGTCTTGACATGAAACCGATTGAATTAGCCAGAGAAGAAGATGCACGTCATACGGTGATTATGGCGCTTATTCTTCTTTTAATTGGATTTACGGGAGTAATCTCTCTTTTTCTGGTTCAGGGTTACCGTTCAGCGAGGACCTCCCTTTCCAGAATCAGGGCATTTTCCGACAACCTGGTAGAAAATATGCCCATAGGTCTTCTGGCCATCGATAGTGATGGAAACGTGTCCTCTTTCAACCAGACGGCCGAGTCGGTACTACAGCTCTCAGCCGATGAGATACTCGGCAAGAAAGCCGATCAAGTACTACCGCAACAATTACGCACACTAATTGATAAACTTAAACCCGAAACAAGAATTGTTGAAAAGGAAATAGATTGTCCCGTGAAGGATGGGAATCGTATTCCCTTGGAAGCGATAGCCACTCTGCTGGAAGAGGAAGACGGGACTTTTGCGGGATATGCTATCCTCTTCAGGGATCTTACCGAAATTAAACGCCTCAGGACGGAAATTGACCGGAGTCAGCGCCTGGCGTCCATCGGGAGGCTGGCGGCTGGGATCGCCCACGAAATTCGAAATCCCCTCAGTTCAATCAAGGGGTTTGCCACCTATTTCAAAGAACGATATAAAGACGTGCCTGAAGATCAAAAGATAGCTGAAATCATGGTTCAAGAAGTGGAACGGTTAAACAGAGTGATTGGTCAACTTCTGGAATTTGCTCGCCCGATGAATATTCGGTTGAAACCGACATCCATGCGGACACTTATTCAACACTCCCTGAAAATGATTGGGGGTCAGGCCGGAGAAAAGAATATCAAAATAAATCCGGAGATTTCTTTAGAAATGGATGAGGCGCTTATTGATCCTGACAGGATTAATCAGGTTTTACTCAACCTCTATTTAAACGCCATCGAAGCGATGGATGATGGTGGGACTCTTTCTGTGAAGCTTTTCGGAGATGATCCCGGATGGGTAAAAATAGAAATTTCCGATACCGGAGTCGGTATTCAAAAAAAAGACCTGGAAAAGATATTTGATCCTTACTTCACCACCAAACCATCAGGAACAGGCCTGGGCCTTGCTATTGTCCACAGGATAATCGAAGCCCACAATGGTGAGGTGAATCTAAAAAGTGAACAGGGGAAGGGAACTACAGTGTCTATTATGCTGCCCGCTTCTGAAGGAAAAGCCGGGTCTCCAGTTACAGATAAAGCTGATAGTTGATTACTGCCAGTCGAGCGCTTTCTAACAATGATGCACTCGTAAAAAGTCAGTTTTCTTCGCTCAGAACCATTTTGGGGACCATTGATAAATCGATTGACAAATCAATTCTGTAGGGTGGCATTTTATATGCCACCGTTTGCGGTCGGGTGTAAAACCCGACCCTACAATCTAAAACTCGTGCTAACGCACTC
>JAUSPI010000124.1 GCA_030655775.1 Syntrophales bacterium | reverse complement strand
GCATGTCTCAGTTCATACCCTGCGCCACTCATACGCTACGCATCTCCTTGAAGCAGGCGTTAATATCCGCGCTATCCAACGCTACCTGGGGCACGCCCAGTTGGAAACCACCATGGTCTATCTGCATCTGACCAGCAAAGGCCAGGAAAACGCCTTCGGCATTATCAACGATGTAATGAAAGGACTCGACCATGGGAGCTATCGCTGATATCTTTCGTGAGCACGGCCCCGAGTACCTGGAAACTTATCAGGAATCGATTCCTTCGAACCACCGGAAAGTGATCAAGGGAATCATTAACTGTCGCACCGAAGTCTGCGGTGTCAATGTTTACTCATGCAAACAGTGTAACAAGCCGACTATCGTTTTCCGTTCCTGCGGCAACCGCCACTGCCCGACCTGCCAGAATCACAAAGCCCGGCAGTGGCTGGAAAGACAACTGAACAGGGAACTGCCCGGTCACCACTTCATGGTCACCTTCACAGTTCCCAGACAACTGCGCCGTTTTATGCGCAGTCATCAAAGAATCGCTTACTCCGCCCTTTTTGCAGCCTCTTCAACGTCACTGAAAAAACTGTCCGCCGATGAGAAATTTGTCGGAGGTGACTGCCCTGGATTTTTCGGTGTTCTGCATACCTGGGGGCAACAACTGGGACATCATCCCCATATCCATTACATCGTTCCCGGTGGCGCTTTCGATAAAGAGACCGGTATTTGGCACTCGTCGCGCGTTGATTTTTATGTCCCTGTATCAGCCTTGTCAAAGATCTTTCGCGCCAAATTCCGGGATGAGATGAAGAAAACCGGCCTTTTCGATCAGATTGACCCAATCGTATGGAATATTGATTGGAATGTTAATTGCCAGGCCGTCGGTAGCAGCGAGGCAAGCCTGAAATACCTGGCGCCTTATGTTTTCAAGGTGGCCATCTCTGACAGTCGAATCGTAAAAGTAGAGAATCGTCAGGTTACCTTCCGTTACAAAAAGCAGAAAAGTTCCCGCTGGCGGACCATGACCCTTGATGTCATGGAATTTATCCGGCGCTATCTCCAACACGTTTTACCGACCGGATTCATGAAGATCCGCTATTACGGCTTTATGGGATCAGGCTCGTCAGTAACCCTGAAAGATATCAGGGCCGCCATTGAGCTGTCTTTAGACTTTTTCGTAGAATACCAAGTCCCAAAAAAGCAGGAAAAAGCATCGCCTTACTGCCCTCATTGTGGAGGGAGACTTGTGTATCGATACAGCATCATGCCATATGAACTCTGGCAACCCGGATAATGGCTGAAATGATTGAATTGTAGCAAATCAATAAAGGCAGATATTACCTTCCTGAAAACCGTTTTTGGGATTGAATGGATTTCTGTTGCTAAATTCCGCCAGACGGTTGCTTCAATACCGAAAGCAGGCAGCTTCAGGACAATTTCAGGAGTGAAAAAGATATCTATCTTATCAAAGAACGATAATTTTCGCTAAACCCTGTCAAAATTTACAACTCCAAAATCTCTTTCCTCTCTACGGCAACGAATCATTACCCTATATAATGAGATCGGGCTTATTGAACAATGGATTGAGTTCGACCGCTTCGCGGATCGACTCAATCCTTATAGGTTATGCTTAACTTTTAAATCTGACTGGTTCTGGTTCTCTATTCTTTCTACGAATTACGACAGTTCCAGCCAACTTGTCGTGCCACCCTTGTTTCCTTTTATCGAATGCTATCCAAATGATTCCAAGTCCTAATGGAATACCGGAAATGAAGTAGGCAAAGTAGCGTCCAACAAACTGCCCTACAGAAGGTTTTTCTCCCGTATGCGCATTTACGATTTTTGATGATATTGCCATTTTTCCTGGAGTTGCTGATTTATAAATCCAAAAAAAGATCACGGCAATTGCCGGGAAAACCCAAGAAACAAAAAAGTCCAATGGCCATTGAATGATCTTATCTGAATCAAAATATCCTGTCCCATAAACCGATAAAAGAATGGGCATCGTTATTATAAGAATTAAAATAGTGTCTATAATGCTTGCCCAAACACGAATCCAAAAACCAGCGTATTCAAAATCATCCTTGTTTACCATCGCTCACCTCCGTTCTTTTATAAGTATAACGCCGTGGTCAGCCGCCGAGTTTACGAGGTCGGCTGGACCAACTTGTTGGCCTGCGGCTCTTTTGATACTTCTCGTGATGTCTCTTCCAAAGCCTGTTGAATTAAGTCACGATATCCGGAAATAACATGGTAATTGTCCTTTGTCTCACCATGGGTCCCACCTGTCTCGAATTCGATTGCCTGCCGGAGGTGCGGATTTGATTTCTTGGTCAAAAACTGAGAGATATTGCTAAGGTATCGACCACTTTGGCCGATATCGTTCCCCACGCCAGCCTCAGACAGCCCTTGCTTTACTTCATCTCGGTTGTAGATTCGATCCTCTTGGCTGATTATCTCCAGGAAGGCTCGGAAGCGCGGAGTAAGATCGCTGGGGCGGGTAAGTGATTCAACGATTCGATCCTTTAGCTCGGCTGGCTCCAAATTTGATTTTTCAAGTGAAAACGAACTTTTGCCTGGTTGTTTCTGTTCTTTCTGTTTGCTTTCCTTCTTCTGGATGTAGTCTTTTGCTTCCGGGAGCGGAATAATTATTTCGGGATTAATAAAAAGTTCACCATTCTGATCGAAATAGGGGGTCAACCGGATACATTCGATATCTATCTCTGACTCACGAAGCCACAGCACGGCAGAGATAACCTCGGAGTGAAATTCCTTTGCAACCAAAATTATCCTTTGACGCTGGTTCAGATCTTCTGGTTCACAGTTGATAAATCCCTCAATTTTGACCTGAGCATCGTCGCCGTCCGTACCAAGATATTCCGCAAAATGCTTATAGATTTCGTCGTCAGAGAAACTGGAACAGTAAGAAGCATACTTGATCGCCTGCCACTCGACATCAGCACCGGAGTTATCTCGTTTCAACTCGATGATGGCCAATGCTCCCTCTTTATCCACAGCAAGCAAATCAAGACGGCGTCCAGACGGAAGCACCAGTTCCTTCGCAATTATCAGCAGTGGCTCGCCAAGTATTTCCGGTGTGTCTGCTATCCACTCTTGGATGTCAAAACGCTCCCTCAGGTTGAGTTCACTGTAGGATGTTGCGGGGATCTCAATCAGTTTCTTGTTCTGGATATCGACTCTATACATATTCATACTCCGTCACGGGCCTTGTCGTTGTCGGCCAACGAAAAGTTCACCAGACAACAAAAGCCGCTAGGCTTTTGTTGTCTGGTGGAACGAAAGGTTAGACTTTATTTGTCAATTCATTAGCAAGGAAACTTCTTTGATTTCAGTTTGTCACGCTTCGACATGTATTGCCAGATGCTGTGATCGAAAAGGGCTCTTTCTACTCCAAAGATGTCTGCAGCGAGATTGAGAATTTCCTTGGCTTCCTCATAGTTGGAAGTCTCAAGCCCCGCTTCACTCAGAAGTCTAAAAACATGCCTGTCTACTGCTGCAGTCTGAGAACCTACCAAAATTTTAATATAGTCAGCTGTCTTGGGTCCAATTCCTCTCACTTTGAGTAGTCGAGCCCTGTTGGAATCCGATTCGATCCATTCGCTGAGTGCTCCTTCGGTCTCAATACCCTCCTCAAGCAGGAACTTGGTGAATTCAACTACTCTTCTTGGCTTCTCATCATCCTTCCACGATAGCACTGCCTTTGAGCCTTTCTCTTGGAGTAACCGCCAAAATTCTGAAGTAGTCACGGCCTCTGAATATACCTCTCTGATTCTTTTGATCCTGGGACGTACAACTGTCTCATACGTTGTTCCTGCCTGGAGTATTGCATCAGAAATTGTTGCTCCCATGTGGCCATAATTGCCGTCAAAGTAGTCGATCATGACGAAATCATCAAGCGATTGGAGATAATCTACGAGTGATATAGCCTGTGCTTTTCTGTCCATGTCAAATGATCCTAGCGAAAGTCTAACATATATTATACTGCCCATTCACCGTATTATATCACGGCATAACTAACTTGACGTTGAAAACGTACAGTAAATAAGATATGTTGTAAAGGATCGAGACCATATTGAATCATATAAATACTGAAAGTCAGTTTATTATATGAAGCTGCTTGATCAAGTCCGTTATGTGATTAGAAAGAAGCATTACTCAATTCGCACAGAACAAGCATACGTTAACTGGATAAAACGTTATATTTTTTTTCACAAAAACGTAACCTAATTTGGTTAAACGCCTTTGAATGTGAGGAGCTAATAGTACGTAGTACCACCAAACATGTAATATACAAAATCAACAAATTCTAACAAATGAGTCAAGGGCAGGTTTGGCTGTTTTTTTCTTATACCCCCATTATCAACAATATTTAAGATGTGTCCCTCTCAGAACTTAATACCCCTTTTCTATCCTGATTACTTTTCCAATGATTTTGAGGTGTTCGCTCGGCGTGAGAGGGGAATATTCGGGATTGTCGCTTGTGTGTCGGCTACTGTAAGTTGAAATCTTTAATCCCCCCTCACCCCCCTTTACTAAAGGGGGGATTTTGTGTGGTATTGTAAGACCTTCCCCCCTGCCTTTTTATCGCACAGTCACATGCCCGGCGTAATTCTTGAGTTTTTCCTTCATGGCTTCGAAATCTTCATCTGAGTAGGTCGTTTCGCTTAGAAATTTTTCATCGAGGGATTTTGAGGGGACAAATTTCTGCAGGACATAAAGGCGGGCATCTTTTATTGTTCCTGCGATTTTTCGCAGATCATTTTTGTCCAGAAGAGATTTTACAACCGTTGTACGAAACTCATATTCTATACCTGAATCCATAATCATTTTAATGCTTTGTTTGATTATGGCAGGCTTTATATCAGATCCGGTAATTTCACGATATCTCATTAGAGGGGCTTTCACATCCATAGCAATATAATCTAAAAGCCCCCGGTCGATCAATTTTTTCAGCACTTCAGGGCGCGACCCGTTTGTGTCTATCTTGACCAGATAGCTCATCCCCTTAACGCGCTCAACAAATTCAACCAGATCCGGCTGTATAGTCGGCTCACCCCCTGTAATGTTTACGGCATCAAGTTTTCCCCTTCGCTTCTCTAAAAAGGAAAAAAGTTCCTCTTCCGGAATACAATCATGGTAACGATCGGGATCTACGAGCTCCGGATTATGACAGAATGGACACCTGAAATTACACCCCTGAACAAACAGAACAGCGCATATTTTTTCCGGATAATCTATTAGAGAAACTTTCTGCAGGCCACCAATATTCATATCCTAAAAATTGAACGTTTTCCTTATTTTAAACTCTTCCTGCTTCCCTTTGTTCCACTGTTTCACGGGACGCAGATAACCCACCACACGTGAATATATCTCACATGCTTCTCCACACTTTGAACACGTTTCATGTTCCCCGCTCAAATACCCGTGAGTCGGGCAAACACTGAAAGTAGGAGTAAAGGTCACATAGGGCAAACGATACTTTTCACAGATTTTGCGCACAAGCACCTTAACAGCCTCAGGATTATCAATACGTTCACCGGCATATGTGTGAAAAACAGTTCCACCTGTATATTTTGTCTGTATGCTATCCTGCAGGTCGAGCGCCTCGAAAACATCATCGGTGAAATTCACCGGCAGCTGAGTAGAATTAGTATAAAATGCGGACCCTTTTTCTCCTCTGTTTCCATTCTCATTGGCACATATTATGTCAGGATATTTTTTCCTGTCTATTTTTGCCAGGCTGAAAGATGTTCCTTCAGCGGGAGTCGCTTCAAGATTATAGTTGTTTCCCGTCTCTTTCTGAAACTGGACCAACTTGCCTCTCATGAAATCCAGAACCCTCCGGGTCAATTCCTGCCCCTCTTGATCCCCGATACTCTTTCCGAGCAGATTCAAACAGCCTTCATTCATCCCCACCAGACCGATGGTCGAAAAATGATTTTTCCAGTATTCATCAAAACGCTCTTTTACGCTCCTCAGATAATATTTCGTGTAAGGATAAAGATTCCCATCAGTATACTTTTCGAGAACCTTCCTTTTTATTTCCAGACTCTCCCTGGCGAGGATCATTACCTTCTCCAGGCGCATCACAAACTCGTTCTCCGTTTTGCTCAGATAACCGATCCTCGGCATATTGATAGTGACCACTCCAATAGACCCCGTCAGCGGATTTGACCCGAAAAGGCCGCCGCCCCTTTTTTCCAGGTCTCTGTTATCAATTCGTAATCTGCAGCACATACTCCTTGCGTCTTCCGGATTCATATCTGAATTTATAAAATTAGAAAAATAGGGCACACCATATTTGGCTGTCATCTGCCAAAGACCATTTAGATTGGGACTTTCCCAGTCAAATTCTTTAGTGATATTATAGGTAGGAATAGGAAAGGTGAATACTCTCCCCTTGGCATCTCCCTCCGCCATCACTTCCAGAAAGGCCTTGTTGAAATGATTCATCTCTTCCTGAAAATCCCGGTACGTCTCTTTTTGTATCTTACCACCGATGATCACATTCTGATTGGCGTAATATTCCGGAACGGTCACATCCAGTGTAACGTTGGTAAATGGGGTCTGAAACCCAACCCTTGTCGGTACATTTATATTAAAGATAAACTCTTGCAGAGCCTGCTTGACTTCTTTGTAGTTTAAATTGTCATATCTTATGAACGGAGCTAAAAGGGTATCAAAATTTGAAAAAGCCTGGGCGCCTGCAGCCTCCCCCTGAAGAGTATAGAAGAAGTTTACGATCTGTCCCAGTGCGCTGCGGAGGTGTTTAGCCGGTTTACTCTCTACCTTGCCCGATACCCCTTTAAATCCTTCCATCAAAAGGTCAAAAAGATCCCAGCCTACACAGTAAACAGAGAGAATACTTAAATCGTGAAGGTGAAAGTCACCCTCTGTGTGTGCGGCCCTGATCTCCGGCGGGTAAATTTCGTTCAACCAGTAAACCTTACTGACTTCAGAGGAAATGTAGTTATTCAATCCCTGCAGAGAATAACCCATATTACTGTTCTCGTTAACCTTCCAGTCGATCTTCTTCAGATACTGATCGACCAGATCAACTTCCATCTTATCGGCAATTTCTCGAAGTCTCGCATGCTGATCACGATATATTATATATGCTTTTGCTGCCCTGCGGTATGGAGAATCCAGAAGAACCTCTTCTACAATGTCCTGTATGTCCTCCACCCCCATTACCTTGTCGTCGAAAAGCTTTTCCGCCAGGTTCAGGGCTTTCAGTGTCAGCTTCCTTGGCACCTTAACATCATCGAATTCACCAGTAGCCGCCCCCGCACTCGCTATGGCGTTGGTAATCTTATCGGCATTGAACTTTACATACCTGCCATCCCTCTTTCTTATCTTAGTATGCATGAGACTTGCCCCCGCCTTAATTTATATTTCTCCACAAGATATTGTGGCGTTTCCTGATATTAATACCATATATTGTGCATTGCAAGAAAAAATTTGGAAGATTTTTTTAACCGGTACAATCTAAAGGGATTCAGAACACTTACGCAGGCAATACTTTTTTTACACTATATGGTCCCGGCCGAGAAGAATCTATCTTGAGAGGGTTTTTTCTGATAGATAGGGCAAGAAAATCAGCAATATAACATTGTCAGTCTCCCCGCCTACAAGGCGGGCTTGCGGGCAAGGAAATCGAAGATTCATGAGCCTAAGGCGAATCAATCGAAGATTCATGAGCCTAAGGCGAATCAATCGAAGATTCATGAGCAAAGCGAATAATCGGAGATAGTGAGCTATTGCGAATAATATATTCCTTTTTTATTGCGCCCCTTACCCAGCCTACAAGGCGGGGCTTGCGGGTGCGCTCCCGGTCAGAACGTTTTACTCGGCACTCAGGACTTTCGACCCACGGCAAGCATGCGATGGTTCATGAAACCATAATCACCTTTATACCGGTGGGGAGAAAAGTCGGTATAAACTCTGATGCTCTCGAACCCGACCTGTTTCAGCAATAACACAAGATCCTCGGATTCATAAAGACGTATCGAGTAAGTGCAGTCGCGGATCAAGCCCTCCTGTTTGCTCAGAACGATCTCACGGGCATATACAGTATTTTTCTCCATTTTGCGCTGTCGGCAGACCACAATATCCTCAATGATCTCATGCCAGGCGTTAGGATTGAAAGATTCCTTAACTACGGTTCCATCAGTCACATCAATCAGCAGCCAGCCGTCAGGGGAGAGGATACGGCATGCCTCTTCCAGAATTTGTCTGTCGGCAGCAGGTTCCGGGATATAACCGAGGGAATTACCCATAATGAGAACGTGGTCAAAGCTTTCGTCGGGGAGTCTGGTACATCTCGCGTCGGCTTGTATAAAATCCATATTGTAATTGTACTTTGCGGCATGCTCCCTGGCGTGATCAATAAGATAGCCAGAATAGTCCAGCAGGGTACACCCGGTAAACCCTCGGGCACACAATTCCAGGCTGTGGCGTCCGTGGCCGCCGCAGAGATCCAAAACCCTGTGTTCAGGCTGGATCGGTAGCAGCTCACAAATGAGATCGACTTCACGGCATGTGATGTCTTCGTCACAGACCGAACGGGCATCGGTAAGGAGATAGACCTCATCAAACATGGTTTTCCACCAGTCAGCATCTACCTTGATGTTCATAATGCATCCTAATCGACTCCAAAATTGAACAGTCCGTCCGAGGCAATAACCGCCGGCGTACCACCCCAGGGCTGCAAGCGTGCGATTTCAAGCTCTTCTTCTTCGATATTTACAATGTTATCCAGTTCACCGGACAGCCACATCTTTTCCAGTGTCAGGCAGTCCAGCCACAGGTCAGCACAATAGCTTTTAAGGGATTCAAGCTGGTGTATGGTAATCAACCTCGGCCTTGAGGCGATCTTAATCGGACCGAGCAAATAGGTCAACTGGTGCTCTATGGCCATCTTTTTCTGCATCTCCACGACCTCAAAGAGATCTCCGTATTCCATGCCCAAAATGGCTTCATTCATACGATCCACCGCCTCGCGAATACTTATATCCGACCGAAGTATGGCCAACGGCTGAACTCCACCGCCGCTTCCTACGTTAGTCGGCACACCACCAAACCGGCTCAAAAATCCGAACAAGCCTTTATCCCCCATTAAGCAACGGAAATCCGTCTGGCAGTATTCCAAAAAAATGCGTTCTTTCTCCAGATCCAATGCGGGTATATCCTCGGACCACAACTCGAGGGGAATCTTCTCCTGGACAATATAATTCTCCTGCTTCAGGGCTATACCCACCGCCTCGTCAGCATCGTTATTGATCTTCCCGACCAGCACTCCCCTCCCGGAATAACCTCTCTCAGGTTTCAGTACCAGATTGTCCCAGTGAGAGCGTGTCCACTCGATCAGATCATCAATTTCTTCGCCTTTTGGCCCTTCGGTCCGGCGCGGGCGGAATTGGCGCGTCCACGGAGTTCGCTGCACAATATTAGCATGAAACAGTTCCCTCCGGGAACCAGTGATGACTTCAAACATGCTCTTTACATTAATGGGTTCGGTACCCCGGGGATTGATAACCCGCTTTTCCCGAACAGCCTGCATAAGCGGGGTCAAATCGTGCCTGCGGTGTAGGGCCAGAAGTACGTCGGTATTGAAATCCATGAAAATCACTGAAACGGGCCGATTGTGCCAGCATACCCGCCCATTTTTCAGTTCCATCTCCTGTGGCGACATCAATGCCCCGGAAATCCCATCGACGGTGTTGAGAAGTTCAGCCAGGTTCCTGTTTTCCGCAACACTTTCCAAGGTTTCCTCCTCGGCTACCACCGCAATCATCCCCGGATTGCTTCCCTCACGATCCCGATGTGCCTGAACCAGCATCTTTACAAAACCGTAGACGGGAAATAACAGGGGATGGTCAAAATCCAGATCTAAGCCAACCGGGCAAATCTCATTAATCCTCCTCCAGACTTCCTTGCCAATAATCTGGGTGATGCGCTGATAATCCCATCCGCCGGGGCTGCCCAGATTCCACTCAGAGTGATATCCCAAAAAATCTTTCAATTTATTCTAACTCTCTCCTTTCATGTAACTTATATTCACAGATTCTTCATGTAAAACTCCGTCCACTTTCTGCAACGAAAAGATGGCATATACCAAACCAGAGCGGCAAAGATTCAATAATCCTGAAATCATGTGCCCGCAGCATCATCTCCAGTTCCCTCGGTGTATGAAAGGATATAACCGAATCCCTCAAATAGTTGTACGTACCGGTTTTCCCGGAAATACCTCCTCCGATGAGGGGCATTAACTTCTTCAGATACATAAAATATATTTTTCGGACAAAGCGTATCTCTGGGACTGAAAGCTCAAGGATTGCAAGCCTCCCGCTTTTTTTGAGTACCCTTCCGGTCTCCTTGAAAAAACCTTCGACATCAGACATATTTCTGATTCCGAATGCTACCATGGCATGATCGAAGGTACCTTCCTCAAGCGGCATACTGCAGGCATCTCCCTGAACGGGAAAATACCGCCCGTCGTATCCCTTTCTGGCTTTCTTTTTTACCGCAAGACGAAGCATCTCACCAGACAGGTCAATTCCCACCACGCGGCAGCCCCGATTTCCTCCCAATACAAGCATAGCAAGATCACCCGTGCCGGTTGCGACATCGAGAATCGAATCCCCCTGTTTGATTCCGAGTCGGCCCAGTGTTTTACGTCTCCATTTAATATCGATAAAAAGGGAAAGGAGGTGGTTGAGCACGTCATAGGTTGGGGCAATCCGGTCAAACATACCCTTTATGGTCTCGGGACTCTTATCCAATCTTTTTATCTCCTCGGCAGGTGCGAAAGCGAAGCTATCATTTTCCCGTGTATGCAATACAAGAAATTTCTACCATGGCATCCATCGGCAATTTAGCAACCTGCATGGCCTGTCTCGCAGGTTTTATTTCGTGTGAAAACCTTGAAGCATACACGTCATTCACAGCCCCAAAATCATTTATATCTTTTAAATAAACCTCTGTTTTCACAACCCTGTTAAAACCGATGCCGAAAGCCTTAAGAATTGCTTCTATGTTATCCAGGACCTGACCAGCCTGTTTTTCAACCCCTCCCTCAACCAGTTTTCCTGTTGCAGGATTAATCGGAATCTGACCGGAAACAAATAAATACTCCCCAGCCGAAACTGCCTGAGAATAAGGTCCAATAGCCTGTGGTGCCTTTTCCGTCTCGACCTTTTGCAATGAATTATTCATCTTTTATCTCCCGAACTTCTCGAAAAGTTATCAATTGCCCCTCTTTTCGGTATCAGAAAAGAAGGTTAATTCGTTAAGGAACGGTCGTGCCTATCCGCATGTCGATCTGACCAGCGTACCGACGAAGTGCGTTATAACGATGACAACCAATGCAATGAATAAATGTTCCGAGATTATCTTCCAGGGTTTTACTTTTTGTTCTTTAGCCATGTAGAAACTGAAAATTCCCAATAGTGACAGCCCCCAGACTATATTCACGATAATCGCTGTTGTGAGTGGAAATACCAGAACAGGAACAATAAATGTTGTTGCAAAGATCAATTTGGAGAAAAAAGTGGAGAGTGTTGATTCCCATATTTCTTTCGTAGTGTGTGTGTTTTCAGATTCTTCAGAAATATGTATGCCCAATGCATCTGAAAATGCGTCGGCTATGGCTATTGTTAATATACCGCCAATAACCACAATCCTTGAGTGTGTTCCGGAATGCAGTCCCACCATCAATCCAAGCGTTGTAATTATTGCAGAGGTAAGACCAAAGCTAAATCCCACTTTCAATGAATGTCTCATCAGAATCCTCACTGCAATTGGCGGTAATTAAACTATTCCTGTAATAATTCCTGAATCGTTTGGAGACTGAAAAGGAACGCGCCGGATTTCCTTTACACCGGCATCGGCGAGCATGTCCGTAATCTGTTCTTCAGAGTAAGACTGACCATGAGCCGTACCCAGAAGCATATTAAGGGAAAAAAGTGCGGGAAAAAGGGGACCATCCATTGAGTTGTTTAGAATGAAATCATGGACGATAATCATACCTCCAGGTTCCAGGGCTGAGACAGTTTTCAGTATAATTTTTTGACAGTCTTCGGGTCCTTCTCCATGGAAAATATGAGAAAGCCAGGCCACGTCATAGACTCCCTCAATGCCTTCTTCCAGGTAGTTACCGTCCGTAAAATCTATACGGTCAGAGAGACCGAATTTTTCAATGGTCTTCCTGGCAAAAGACCTGGTAGTTGGAAGATCGAAGACTGTCGCTTTAAGTTGTGGATTTTTAAGGCAAAAATGAACGGCATAGGTTCCGGGCCCTCCGCCCAGGTCCAGCAAGTGGTGCCGTTTGGAAAGGTCTATCTTAGTTACCAGCCGGGGAGCAATGTTCATGGCCATGTTGAACATGCCCATAAGGAAATTTTCTCGCCACTCTTCACTGCTGTAAGAAGCTCTTGTTCTGACGGGAGTGCCTGTTTTAACTGACCAATCCAGCTTAGACCATGAATCCACCATCTGATGATGGTGCATGATCATGTAACCAATGTACTGGGGAGAGTCTTTTGAAAGAAAAGATGTACTGGCCGGGGTATTAGAATATTTATGATCTTTCTTTACGAGAAGGTTCATGGCAGAAAAGGCATTGAGGAGCATCGTTACTCCTCTTTTATCTCCATCCAGTTTTTGAGCAATCTCCTCGCTTGTGAGCTGATTGCCTCCTATTGCCGTAAACAGATCGAGCTTAACACCGGCATGAAGGGTGCAGGACTTCCAGTAATTTCCGGATATTTCAAGTAGTTGACCTGGATTCCATTTTTGTGTGTTCATGTCATTTACTCTTTCCGCGAAAGTCCTCAGTAAGAGCCTCTTTCCCTTTATAGAGGTTTTTCTGTCGAGCTAATCTTTCCACTGACCTTTACCTTCTTTCATACGGGAAAAACACCACGATAATGCACCTATGAATATCAGCCACATAACAACTGTTGTAACTATTGCGCCTGTTGTCATTTCTCGTCCGCCTCCCTGGGATCCCTTGTCCTGATTCGCTGGAGCATAAAGCTGAGCCCCAGTGTTACTGCAAGGATGACCCATATCATCGAAGAAGCCCAGAGGGGATATCCTCCATAAGATTTAGATATATCAGGGACAAGACCTCCATAAACTACAACAAAAAGCAAACCGGCAGGAACAACAACCTTTATCACCACATTGAACCACTTGCCAACCTTGATGTCCGAGGTTTCATTCAAATGTTGTCTAAGCTTTTCAGCACCAAATATCCAGCCAACGACAATCGTAGCTATCACCCCTGTTAGAAGCAGACCGTAGAAGGAAACTGCCCTGTCGACTATATCCAACCAGTAAAGACCTCCATTTGAAGTAAACAACAGTCCTATAAGAAAAGCTGTACCAGTAACTATCACTGTAGCCTTTATCCTGCTTATGCCGAATTTATCCATAAGAGGACAGATTACCCCGCCATAGGCGAGAAAGAACGCTGATGTCAAACCGAGAAGGAAAAGACAGAGGAAAAAGAGGACACCAAAAATCCCCTGTGTTGCCGGCAGCATGGATATCGCTACGGGGAACGTTATAAAGGCCAGACCAATACTTGAAGTACTAACCTTATCAACGGGAATTGCCAAAGATTGCATTATAAATCCGACGATGCTAAACACGGCAAAACCGGCAAAGAAGCTGGTGGCACAATTGGAAAACGATGTTATAAAGGCATTATTAGTCACATCCGCTTTCTTCGCTATAAAACTCCCATAGGCATACATTCCAGCCATACCGAGAGAAAGGGTAAATGCAATCTGACTAACTGCGGCAAACCATACATCCAAATTTCGCAGGGCGGTAAAGTCCGGAGTAAGGTAATAGTTGAGACCTTCAACGGCTCCAGGGAGGGTAAGCCCTCTCACAAGTATGACAACGAGCAAAATCCAGGGAATGATAACCCCCCACTGCGCGACCTTCCCAATTACTTCAGCTCCCTTAAACACGATAAGAAATATGGTTAGCCAGGTAAGTGCCAAGAGTCCGACCAGTGGCCACTGCAAACCGCCCAGCACATCCGGTCCCGAGGAAAGCCCTAAAACTGTTCCATAAAAGTATGACTTGGCTCCTGTGGCTCCAGCTTTTCCCACACCCCAGGGCAGACCGGGTGAAACACCGGCATAGTATAAAGACCAGGCCATTACGACGGTATAGTAAGTGTCTATCAGGAAGGCACAGAAAACCGCCCACCATCCAACCCATTCCCACTTCTTTCCGACTCCTTCAAATACACCGGGAGCAGACCGTTGAAAGTACCTGCCCATGCCGAACTCTAACATGAGCCAGGGAATACCGATAACAATAAGACCAATCATCCAGGCTATGAGGAATGCCCCGCCCCCGTATTTATAGCTCAGATAGGGAAATCTCCAAAGATTACCCAGGCCGATGGCAGACCCAATCGCCGCAAATATAAGATACCGTCTACTGGCCCATCTTTCTCTCTGCACAAGTTTCCCCCTGTTTGTATATTGGCTTAGAAACCATGATTCTGTTTACGGGCATATAGAATCAAATATGGTGTTCCCAAAACGATGTTTTTGTCGTTATTACTGGAAGTTACAGTCAACCCTGTCCGGTGTGAGATGAACTACTGTCAGGTGATTACTACCCAAACTCAGGCCGTCGAGAAGTTTGGCCAATTCCTCGCTTGTACCCTTAAAGCGTAGATCCAGCTCAAGCAGGCCGCCAGTTTTACTCCACCCTTCCTTCTTACTGGTAACCACCCTGTCCAGAGTTTCAATGGTTGAGGTAGTCATCTGGTATTGCTGAAAGGTTTTCACGCCAGTGATGTGCAGTTTAACAGGCGCGCCATTATTGAGATATTCTTGAAAGGATGTGGTGATGGTGTCCACCAGGTATTCGTTCACGGCATTTTTTGCGGATATCCGGAGGGCCCGGGTAGCCCCTGTCAGCGGGCTAATATGGGGTACAACCCCGTTTTTTACTACAGATCCTAAAACCAGTCCGGTCTGGGTCTGGATGACCTTGACCTGCAGGCTGGCCTGAAGAGATCTCATGCCAGAACCAGGATAAGCCTCGCCGATATCCTGAACTACGGCTTTGCCCAATATCAAATACTGGACTCCTGAGTGCAGCCCAAGGCTCTTGGCTGCTGCCATGTTCCCGGCCAAAGCCTGTCTGGTCTGGGCAAGAACCCTGATCTTTTCCAGTTGGCCCTCGTCAACAAGATCAAATCCCTTAGCCGCAAGCAGGGAATAAAGCTCCGTTTCGGCAAAACGGCCGCCTATGTTGTCCATTCCGATATACTTTTCTTCGATCAGGATCATGACATTTGGCCGTTCCATGCTATCCAGGAGAATCTTCATGGCAAAAAGATCGTTTTTGATCTTGTCCAGGGAGACCACCGCATTGATCGTGACTCTGTACAGGTTTCCTGTTTTCCTTTCTTTCAGAACATTAAATCGTGTAATGTAGCCCTGTGTCCGGGCCATGATCTTATCCTTCTTGAGCACGAAGTTTTCGGTCTCGGTTTTAGAGTGAATAAATACGCCAACTGCCAGTTCCACGGCCGATCGCTGCGCCTGTCGTATAGCATCCTCTCTGGATAAAATACTATTGCCCTCCACTTCCACCACCTTGTTCGCCGCAACCGCACCCGTGGCAAAGGCAAGGGATACAATCAACACTGCTATTAACAAAATGCGCTTATTCATCAGTTTAGACCTCGCACATTATCGACCTGCGTCTTGTAGGCAGGATCAAGTTCCATGCTTTTCTTAAATAATCGTTTGGCCTCTTCCTTATCACCCCGGTCCAGAGCATCCAGTCCCCTGGAAAAATAGAGAGCCGCATCAATATCGCTTTCGGATGTGGCGGACGCAGGCTGAAAGGCCACTTTCAGAGAATCAGCGATCTTTTTGGCCAGCTCACGCTCCAGATTCATAAAATCGTCACTATTGCCTTCAATCGATTCGGCCATAATCAACTCGCTCGTCTCCACCCTTATGATGCGGGCATCAATACGCACCTTTTTACCCAACACGATGAACGAACCAAATGCTATGGCCTGAGCACCGAGCATATTGCCAGCCCTGACAGCTGTAGACTCATCCACGCTTCCGCTTTGACTAAGAGCAATCTCTTTTAGAAGATCCCGAATCTTATCGCGCTCTATAAGCTTGAGTCCTGATTTGCTTTTATCAAGATCCGTAATGAGCATGGCTGAAAGCCCCTTACTCAAGGGGGCATAGCGTTCTGGATCGGTCACAGAATTGTTTTCAAAGGGCAAAATGGCAAGAGTTTTCGGAACCTGATCCAGTGTGGCGGCCCTCGGTTTCACTTTAATTCTTTCGCTCCCGGCACAACTTACAGCCAGTAAAAAAGTCATCAGGACCAACCCAACAACAAAGAGTTTAAAACTTTTCATGGCAATGGCTTTCCACATGGAAACACCCGATGTTTTTTATGGAGTCTACCTGACTCCTCTACACCCTTATCACCCACCACCACCGCCGCCAGCGGCGGCGTCAGCTGCTTCTTCATCGGCTGTATCCTGTGATTCTTGGGCTGCGTTAATAGCAATTTCAGCCTGGCTGGAAATTTGAGATGTACTCATGGCGCCAATCTGGCCTATGCCGGGTGACGAGGCACCGGGACAAGAATCAGCACCCTCCCCGGCCAGGTCAAATTTGGGATCTATTTTCAAAGCTTTTGCAAACAGATCCTTGGCCTTCTGCCAGTGACCGGCATCCAGAGCATCCAGGGCTTCACCGAAGTAAATGAAGGCCTCATAACTTTTTGTGTGCGGCACGCCACAAACGGCTTTCATTTCTTCAGGGGTCAGTTTAATACCCAGGATCTTCGTCATATTATTTATTATACAACAAGGTAATTCAAAGAATTTATCTTTTTCCGCAACACATACGGCCGTCCCCTTTACTCTTTCCCGGCTTGTGGACGTAAGAGAAGTGGTTGCTTGAATGCCCAGTGTCAGGTTCCCGACAGTGAGATTCTCGGTTCCCAGTAATCTGCCCACTCTGGGTGCGGTCCGCTCGTCCACAATGCCGGTCTGGCCGAGTTTCATTTCTTCCAAAAGGGCCTGCAGGCGTAAACGTTCAACGACTTTAAGGGACTTAATCTTAGACAAATCCGTAATGACCATAGCTGCCAGACCTTTCTGAAAGGCACGCAGACTTTTATCCGGCGATAAGTCCTTGTAATAACAGACTGCGATTGTATTTATGTCCGGTTTAACGGCCTTGAGCTTCTTTTCTTCCATTAAGGCATTCTTGACAGAACGCTGGCTTTCGGCAATCTGCAGCAGGGTCAGCTGGCGTTTGATTTCATTTTCAACCAGCGGCCGTTCACTGTTTCTGTATCCCTGCCAGACTTTTATGGCCTTGCCGAATTCTTCCTTATTCCAATAGGCCAGTCCCAAATACAGGACGGAATACGGTTCACCGGGTTCCATTTTAAGCGCCGTTTCAAGTTCGGTGATGGCTTCATCCAGTCGGCCGGTCTTTAAATAGGCAAACCCCAACCTGCTCCTCGCATCGACAAAGTTGGGATTCTTGACGAGAAAATCTTTATAAATCGTTATGGCCTCTTCGTATTTCTCCTGAGTCAGCTTAATGCCGGCCTTATTAAATTCTATGAAATCACGGAATCCACCGCAGCCAAATAAAAACATTATTCCTAAACATAAGACTCCTAAAACAACATGCTTTCTTTTTGACATAGCGCACCCCCCTTTTGTTTATAAATATCCGAATAATAAAACTAAAAGTAAATAAACGTTTTATGTCTAAAATACAATTTATGCCTCGCATTTACGGTTCATAGAAGTTTATGCACAAATGAAATCAACTGCAACGCTTATCTGATTTTCATTTTAACCGGTTTCATCTTCACCAAGAGAAAAAATGTGAATCCTGCACCCTATAAATCGCTTTTCCTGATAAAGTCTATCGCATTTTTGAAGATCAAAAGCCCCCTTCCTTCTTCGGGCAGTTTCTCTCTGGTCCAGCGGGGATGATTGGTATAGTGAAGATAAGCTTCCGGATGCGGCATTAGACCAAAAAGCCTCCCCGTTTCATTACAGATGCCGGCGATACCGTCAACTGACCCATTGGGATTCCAAGGATAATTCATCGCCACATCCTCATACTCTTCATTACTGTACTGTGCAACAATGAGATCGTTCTTATGCAATCTGTCGAGTATATCGTCGTTTTCCGTCACGAATTTTCCTTCACCATGTCTTACCGGAAGGTATATCCATTTGAGACCTGTTGTGAAGACGCATGGAGAGTCACTGTTAATCTTGAGATAAACCCACCTGTCTTCGAATCTTCCAGAATCGTTAAAGGTGAGGGTAGTCGTTTGATGCAGATAGTCTCCCTTAAGACCGGGAAGAAGCCCCAATTTCACCATGAGTTGGAAACCGTTGCATACACCCAGGATGAGCTTTCCGTCATTGATAAATTTGACGAACTGGTCATAAAGCTTTTCGCTTTCTCCCCTTATTTTTGCATTCAAAATCCGGGTTGCTCCCGCTTTTGCCGATCCCAGGTCATCCCCATCAAGGAATCCTCCGGCGAGATTAAGAAAATGGTAATCATCGAGCCGCTTTTCACCATGGAGCAATTCGCTGATATGAACGATATCAACTTCGTCGGAACCGGCGAGCCTGCAGGCATGTGCCGTCTCCATTTCACAGTTCGTGCCGTTGCCAGTAATAACAATTGATTTTACGTTTTGGGTCATCCTAAAGTTCCCCTCCCCCAACCCCTCCCACGAGGGGAGGGGAGATGTAGGTAAGGAATATTTCTTTCCTTAGAAGTCAAGCGGTCTTTGCCATGTTTCTTTCAACTTGTTGATGTCTTCTTCTATTATTATGTTTCCCTCGATTCCGCCTACCTTAAATATTCCATCGGAAAGTACCTCCCCGACATTGCTTATGGTGCTGTCCATCATAAGCTTTTCAAATTCACTTTTTGCTGAAGGGGAAATTGTTACCACAAATCTGCTTTGGGATTCGGAAAAGAGTATATGGTCATTCCTGTCAATTCCCTCAGATAGAACAAGATCAAGTTTTACAAACATACCCAGTCCTCCGGCAAATGCGGTTTCCGCAAGGGCAACTCCCAGTCCTCCGTCGGAACAATCATGACAGGAGGCGACAAGCCCTTTCTTGATTGCCACGCTCAGCGCTTCATACAATATCTTTGCTTTTTGCGCGTTTACCTGCGGGACATTATTCCCCGTGTATCCATGCATGGCGAACCACTCGGAACCGCCAAGTTCGTTATATGTTTCGCCTAAGACATAGACCAGATGCCCCGGCTGTTTTGCATCCATGGTGACGGCCATCCTTACGTCCTCTATCTTTCCGATAGTGGAAAAAAGGAGTGTCGGGGGGATGGATATTTTGGTGTTCCCTATCTGATAGTCGTTCTTCATACTGTCTTTACCGGATATGCATGGAACCCCATAGGCCTTTGTGTAATCGTAAAGGGCCATGTTTGCACGGACCAGCTGTGCCAGCTTATACTCGCCATCCGGCGTCTTTTCAGACTGTACCGGATCACACCAGCAGAAATTATCCAGCCCGGCGATGCTGCCGAGTGATCCGCCCACGGCGATAGTGTTCCTGACGGCTTCGTCTATGGCACATGCGGCCATGTGGTAGGTGTCTATATCGCTGTAACGGGGACATATCCCGTTGGCCACGACAACCCCTTCAAATGAATCCAGTATCGGCCTGATTACCGCCGCATCACTTGGACCATCATTAGCCACACCAACTAATGGCTTGACGACGCTTCCCCCCTGTACTTCATGATCATACTGTCTGACGACCGATTCCTTGCTGCATATATTTAATCTCGAAAGCATCTCTTTGAGGGAACTGCCCATATCTTCCGGTTCCGGGAAATCAGGCTCTTCATGTTGTGGCGGTGTCCATTTCGCGTTCAACCGCATCTGGGGAAGTCCTTCATGGAGGAAGTCCATATCCAGATAGGCAACGGTGTCATCTCCATAGAGGACATGAAACTTTCCGGAATTTGTATAGGTACCGACGACGGTTGCCTCCACATCCATCTTCCCTGCAAGTTTCAAAAATTCATCAATCTTTTTCGGGTCTACGGCCAGTGTCATCCTCTCCTGGGATTCCGAAATGAGAATTTCCCAGGGCTGAAGACCAGCGTACTTTAAAGGTGCTTTTTTTAGGTCGATTTCACAGCCGCCGGAGAGAGTGGCAGTTTCTCCCACCGAGGAGGAAAGACCACCGGCACCGTTGTCTGTTATGCATCTGTACAGGTTTTTGTCCCTTGCAATCAGGAGAAAATCGGTCATCTTCTTCTGGGTTATGGGATCACCGATCTGAACTGCCGTAACAGGAGATCCTTCATGCAGTTCTTCTGATGAAAATGTGGCTCCATGTATTCCATCTTTCCCTATTCTTCCACCTGTCATAACAACAAGATCACCTGGCAGAATCTCCTTTGTATGGGTTGGGTTTCCCGCAATTTTAGAAGGCATAATCCCGCCCGTCCCGCAGTAAACCAGAGGCTTACCCAGGTATCTGTCGTCAAAGACGATACATCCATTTACAGTCGGTATCCCGCTTTTGTTTCCACCATGCTCAACTCCTTCTCTTACACCTTCGTAAATGCGTCTCGGATGGAGTATTCTCTTCGGGAGCGATTCTGTGTAAAATGGTGAGGCGAAACAGAAAACATCGGTATTGAAGATGAGTTTTGCCCCCTTCCCGGTTCCAAAAGGATCCCTGTTCACCCCGACAATTCCTGTGAGTGCACCGCCGTAGGGATCGAGGGCTGACGGGGAATTGTGTGTTTCAACCTTGAAGACAAGGTTGTATTCATCATTGAATTTTATAATGCCGGCATTGTCAACGAAGACGGAAAGACAAAAGTCGTCTTCTCCCATTTCATCCCTGATTTCCCTTGTGGATGCCTTGATATGGCTGTCGAAGAGGGAATCGATAACTGTGATTGTGCCATGCTCATCTTCATAAGTTATAAGGCTGTTAAATATCTTGTGTTTGCAGTGTTCAGACCAGGTCTGGGCGAGGCACTCAATCTCGGCATCTGTAATCCTTTTACCGAGACCTACTTTTTCTCTTTCTTTCAATACACGCTCATCGGCCAGATAATCCTGTATTATCTTCATCTCACCGAGATTCAGGGCAAGAATCATTTCACTGCTTATCTCTAACAGTTTCCGGTCGCTGACATTCAGGTCGATCTCTTCCGTCCTGAGACTCTCCTCCCAAACTACCTTCGGGACATAGGGAGACAACCCTTTTTCTTGGTTCCACTCATTGCCGTCTACTATTTCAAATCTCTCGATAAGCTCATTGGCGAGGAGATCCGATGCTATTCTTTCCGTGTCACGCCTGATAATGTTACCATTAATTATATACTGTCTTGAGGTATAAACCCCTTTTATCTTTTCTCCGATCAAAAGTTCGATGGACTCCCTGGCAGTCTTCCCCACATTGTCGGTGACGCCTGGTCTGAAGCCCACCTCTATCATCCAGTCAAATCTGTCGGCCAGTCCCCTGTTAACAGCGTAGTCCTGAATCACCGGATCAGAAAGAGGGCCTCTTGCAATCTGTTGAAGTTCGCCCTCACCGAGATCACCATCTATGGTATAAACCTCAACCGTCTTAACCTCATCAATAATAAGGTGAAGATGCTCGATAATTCTTTTTTTAATCTTTTCGCCGAGGGCATCTCTTATCCCTTTCTTAAAACCGATCTCTATCCTGCTCGCCATCTCTCTTTCCTTTACTCAAGATCAATATCTTCGCCAACGATATCACCGATTATCTCTTTTACCTCACTCCAGTTTTTTTCTCTGATATATTGAAGGATATTTGAATTCAGCAAAGCTTCAAACAATCTCTTATTCTCTTCATAGGGGTGTCCTCTAATGATGACCTTCTCTCTCACTTGACCCATTATATCGAGGAGGGTTCGATATTCGGACCCATAACTTCCCTGCATCTCTTTTCTCAATTTTTTTGCAAGGGCAGGGCTCTTTCCGCCGGTTGATATCGCTATCTGGAGATCACCCTGCTGAACGATGGAAGGAAGTGTAAAATCGCATCTATCAGGACTGTCAACAATATTTACTATTATCCCCTTTTTCTTCGCGTCTAAATATATTCTTTCGTTGACATCATCCCTGTCCGTTGCTCCTATTACCAGAAAAGCACCGTTGATAAAGTCTTCCCGATAATCGGCAGCAACATGTCTTATCTTTCCCTCACTCTTCATCATCTCCAGCTCTTGTGTAAGAATCTTTCCCACTACTTCGACATCGGCACCGGCTTCAAGGAGCCTCGTCACCTTTCTTTCAGCAACATCCCCACCGCCAACAACGACACACTTTCTTTTAAAAATATTAAGACATATCGGATAGTATTTCATGCAATGTGTGTTATCACGAAGACTATCAAATTTCAAGCAAGACTCTAACTTGAAATATAATAAAAAAGAAGGTATATTCCTTA
Source organism: Syntrophales bacterium (assembly GCA_030655775.1). Classification (NCBI taxonomy): domain Bacteria; kingdom Pseudomonadati; phylum Thermodesulfobacteriota; class Syntrophia; order Syntrophales; species Syntrophales bacterium. Next base: position 9,370 of record JAUSPI010000124.1, on the reverse strand, counting down.
TGCTGAAATTTATTGGCAACCATCCTGCAATAAAACTTTTCTCTTTTTTGACTATATTATTATTTGACCATATTATTAGAGGAGACAAAAATGCCGGAAAAAAGTAAAAGAGATGAGTGGATAAAAATTACATTATCCGCACCGCCTGAACTGGTTGACCCTCTGTCAAATTTTATAATAGAAATAGGCACCCAGGGAGTCTTTCAAGAGGAGTCGGCACCGGACATTCTTAACGATTTTTCCAAATCAACTGAACGGGAAGACTTGATGGCATATTTCCCCTCCGATACTACAACAGAAAACAGAATCGCTTCCCTGAAAGCTTACATAGACAGCCTTTCTGAAATATTCCCTGAATTAGACAAACCTGTCCTTTCAATCGAAACGATTACCGACCCAAACTGGGAAGAACAGTGGAAGAAGTATTTCAAACCGCTTCGAATCAGCAAAAATATCGTAGTCAAACCAACATGGGAAAGATATACACCAACCGGGCGTGATATAGTTATTGAAATAGATCCGGGAATGGCATTCGGGACGGGCCAACACCCTTCCACAAGGATGTGCGTGAAAGCAATCGAAGATATCCTCCTGAAGGACAGGTCTTTTGAAAAATGGCGGGTGCTTGATGTCGGCACCGGCACCGGCATACTCGGTATATCCTGCGCAAAGTTAGGGGCACAAAAGGTTGTCTGTCTGGATATTGATCCAAAAGCTGTCGAAATAGCACATAAAAACACTGCCATAAACAGAGTGGAGGACAGGATAAACATATTCAACGAAGATGTCTTGATGTATGATGATATTTTTAATTTGATTGTGGCAAACCTTACAGCAAAAACGCTGATAAAGCTCCGAGACCACCTCATATCTATGACTGAAACCGGCGGATATCTTGTCCTTTCAGGAATAATTGACCAGGACAGAAAAGTTGTAGAGGAATGCTTTTTAACCGACGATGTTCACCTGCACAGTGTCATCACGGAAAAAGAATGGGTTTGTTACCTCCTTAAAAAAACGGGGAAGAGGAATTGACAACACCAAGAATTTATCTTCCTCAAAAAATGGAGGAGGGAAGTACGGTAGAATTAAGGTATGAGAATCTGCACTATATAAAGAATGTCCTTCGTCTAAAAAGGGGAAACCCTTTGATCCTCTTTGATGGAATGGGTTTTGAATATGAATCTACGATAAGAGACATTACCGTCAAAAGCGCAACGGTAGAAATCATCAGAAAAAACCCGTTTCAGGTTGACAACTCAATAAAAATCACTCTGGCTCAGGCACTCCCGAAAGGGAATAAAATGGACTTTATCATCCAGAAGGCTTCCGAGCTCGGGGTCACCAGGATAATCCCTTTTAAATCCTCAAGATCGATACCGAAATTAGCCGGAAATAAAATACATCTCAAGATGCCCAGATGGCAGAAGATAGCCGTCGAGGCATCCAGAAAGTGCGGCAGGGAAAATATCCCGGAGATTACAGATATAATTACCTATGAAAAGGCTTTGCAATGGCCGAAAGAGGGCATTCTGAAAATAATCTTCTGGGAAGGGGAAACCAACACGGGAATCAAAGAGATCCTGCACAGCAAAAAATACGAAGGTGTAACCGATTTCTTCATTGTAGTCGGACCTGAGGGAGGATTCTCAAATGAGGAAATTGAAATGGCCTCCAAGGTTGGTTTTCTACCAGCAAGCCTGGGCAGATTGGTCTTGAAGGTCGAAACAGCCGTCCTGGTTATTCTTTCCATTCTTCAATATGAGAAGGGCGCCTTCGGCAACCAAAATATCAAAACAGAAAATTTAACAACAAAATGAGAAGATTATGAAAGGTAATCATATCTTATAAGGGTTGGATGGCTTTTCATTTTACTTTTGCACTTTTCATTTTTATATTTGATATATTCCGGCATCATGTATAAAAGGTAATAACCCGTATGATAGAAAGCAGCTACGGTGGTTTCTGGCAAAGAGGAGTCGCATTTCTCATAGACAAAACGATCCTCTTCTTTATATCTCTAATACTCTTCTTTACTGGAATTCTGGCCATGAGTTTAGGCTTTGAGTCTGGCGGTGGCGTGCTTTCAATTGAAACACTTACAAAACTAACATCCAATTTCGTAATTTCCTATTATATAATAACTGCGTTATTAAATGTTATATACTTTACATATTTTCACGGTACAACTGGCCAGACCGTGGGGAAAAAAATCTTCGGTCTCAAGGTAGTACAAAAAACCGGGGAACCGATAACTATGGGAATAGCCTTTTTGAGATGGGTGGGATACCTTATCTCCGCCCTGATATTGTACCTCGGTTTTATCTGGATAGCCTTTGACAGAAGAAAACAGGGATGGCATGACAAGATTGCAGGAACCTGCGTCATCAAAATAAACCCTGTCAAAAACGCCTTGACAAACGCAGGAAGATTGGATAGAAGCCAGATGATTCAGAAGTAGGTTTATGGGTCGGTAGCTCAGTCGGTAGAGCACCGGACTGAAAATCCGGGTGTCGGCAGTTCAATTCTGCCCTGACCCACCATGGAAGCAAAAGAGCTATGTTTAATGACATAGCTCTTTTTTATGGAATTTTATACTGAAATAATGTTAGCATTATTTCTTAATGGACAGATGTGTTACTTATATGTGAAGCTCCCCGCCCACAGGGTGGGGCTTCCCGGTAAGGAATATGTTTATTTTATATTGCGCCCCTTATCCCGCCTGCAAGGCGGGGCTTGCGTGTGCGCTCCCGGTCACAGTTCTGAACCTCTAACAATAATTTTCTCGTTAATGTATGGGTGTTTACATGAAAAAACATTTTAGGAAAAGGCTCCCTTTTTCAATATTCCTGGCAAGTTTTTTAGTCTTGTTCTTTCTGCTGGGGTACTTTGGTAACAACCAGGTTTCTGCAATAGATAAGGATACTTACAAAAACTTGAAGGTATTCAATCAGGTCCTCGATATGGTCGAGAAGAACTACGTGGAGGAGGTTGAACAAAAGACCCTCATTCAGGAAGCCATAAAGGGAATGGTAAAAACCCTCGATCCTCACAGCACTTTCATGAGTGCCGATATGTACAAAGAGTTGCAGGTAGAAACAAAGGGAAGTTTCGGCGGTCTCGGGATCGTGATAACAATACTCAAGGACGTTCTTACCGTTGTTTCCCCCATTGAGGATACCCCCGCCTTTCTGGCCGGGGTCAAGGCAGGTGATCAGATCATTAAGATCAACGACAAGTCGACAAAGGGTATTACCATTATGGAAGCGGTCAAAAAACTACGGGGCCCTAAAAACACAAAGGTAACTATCACTGTCATGCGGGAAGGCATGAAACAACCGAAGGATTTCACGATCACACGCGCGATTATACAGATAAAGAGCGTCAAGTACAAGACGTATGGCGACATCGGTTATATCAGAATACTGGCATTTCAGGGAAAAACTGCAGATGATCTCAAAAACGCCCTCGAGGAAATCAACAAAAAAATAGTTCCCCTGAAGGGGCTGGTACTGGATATGAGAAACAACCCGGGAGGTCTTCTCGATCAAGCAGTAAAAATCTCCGACATATTCATCAAATCGGGGGTTATCGTCTCCACAAAAGGAAGGATAAAAAGTGTCGATGAAACGTATATGGCCAAAAATGATGGAAATGAGCCGGTTGTTCCGATGGTTGCCCTGGTTAATGAAGGTACAGCCAGCGCAGCCGAGATTGTATCGGGCGCACTTCAGGACAATGGTAAAGCCATAATACTCGGCACCCAGACATTTGGAAAGGGTTCCGTACAGACGATTATTCCACTCGAGAACGGTGCGGCACTGAAATTGACCACTGCGAAATACTACACACCAAAGGGAAAATCCATTCAGGCTGAAGGTATTATCCCCGATATAGTGGTAAAATATATAAATCCTTCTGATGAAAAGGAATCTATTGGTACATCTATGGAAATGAGAGAAAAGGATCTCAAGGGACACATACAAGGAACAAATGAAACATCAAAAGAAGTTAAAGAAATTTCAATAAAAAAAGTGTCCGATGACTTAAAGAAGGATAATCAGCTGAAAAGTGCCATTGATCTCTTAAAAAGCTGGGAGATATTTCAAGATAGAGATAAGGGTTAAGTTCCGGTAGGCGGGGTGAAAAAGAAAAGTAAAAGGGGAAAGTCAACATTCAAGCGAATTTTAATCGGATTCGGCATATTCATATTGTTTATTGCAACGGTTTCAATTGTTTGTATATCGAACATCAAAACAGTCAAAAAGAATATCAAAAAAGAAAATGTACGAAAATATCAGTCTAAAATCCACGTCAGTAAGGATCATCATTTCCCCTCTAAAGGGCAGAAAATGGCCTTTATCATAGACGATATCGGACATGATTTGTCACCGTTGAATGAACTTCTTAAAATCAACGCCCCGATTACTTTCTCCATCCTCCCCCATAGTCCTTATGCTATTGATGCGGCAGAAAAACTACATCGCGCAGGTAAAGAAATTCTCCTGCACCTTCCCATGGAGCCGTATGGTTATCCCGACAAAGACCCCGGTATCGGGGCACTTTTTTTATGGATGAACGAAGAAGAGATTAAAAGTCAGATCAAAAAAAACATCAAAGCCGTACCATATATATCCGGAGTTAATAATCATATGGGTTCACGGTTTATGGAAAACGAAGACAAACTGAGCATTGTTTTGAACCAGCTCAATGAAGAGGGCCTTTTCTTTGTGGACAGCCTAACCACCAAACATTCAAAAGGCAAGAAACTTGCTAAGGGAATGGGGCTCAGATTTGTGTCGAGAGATATATTTATTGACAACAATCAGGATTTTACTATTATTCTTCAAAATTTCATAAATCCTTTAAAGAAACGTAACCGATGGAAGACTCTGTTAATTATCTGTCATCCCTATCCATGCACAATTTCGGCACTTAAAGATGCTGTCCCTAAGATTAAAGCAGAGGGGATTAATATAGTCCCGGTATCAGATTTAACAAGCAATTAATTTTTTATATGTACTTAGATTCTATGAAAAAACTCCTTTGTATAGTCCTTCTGTTACCACTGATTGCATGCGCCGTTACTGCCGACCGTCTTGAAGACCCGGCAACCCTTCCTCAAATGGAAAACTCTTCATTTAACGCCCGCTATCACTACTCCGTTGGCGTACTGCTTGCCCTCGAGGGCCATTTAGATGAAGCTACAAAAGAATACAGGAAAGCCCTCAGTTTTGACCCCACCTCCCCCTACCTGGCGGCAGAGCTTGCCACCCTGTACACCAAAATGGGTAAGGTGAATAAAGCTATAGAAATATGCGAAAAATCCCTTATTTATAATCCCGGTTACTTAGATATCCATCTTCTGCTGGGCGGGTTATACCTAAACCTGAAGGAATACGAAAACGCAGAAAGAGAGTTTAAAAAAGTAATAGATTTAGATAAGAAACGTCTTGACCCCTATCTCTATCTTGGCACCATATATTCGGAAAATAAAGAATACGAAAAGGCAATCGAGGTATTAAAGGACATGCTCAAGATCAACCCTAATGATCTTATGGGCAACTATTACCTTGCAAAGACATATGCCGAAATGAAATGGTATGGGGAGGCTGAAAAATGGTTCAAAAAAACCCTCACTATAAAACCTGCATTTGAATCGGCATTGATCGAGTTGGGATACGTTTATGAAATTCAAAAAAAGAACACCCGTGCAATAGAAATCTATAGAACTTTCATCAACTTCTACCCGAATAGAATCAATGTGAGGGTCAGGCTGGGAAAACTTTTCTTAAGAGAAGGAAAATATGATAAAGCCGTAAAAGAGCTTGAAAATACTTTGAAGTTAGATAGTTCAAACAGAGAAGTGAGATTGTCGCTGGGGCTTGTTTATTTTGAGTGGAAAAAATATGACAGAGCCATCAAAGAATTTTTAGCTCTCCTTAAGGAATCCCCACTCGACCATCGTGTAAGATATCTTCTGGCATCGGCCTACGAAGAAAAGAAGCTATACGGAAAAGCCGTGAAAGAATTCCAAAAAATCCCGGCAGGGTCAGATCTATATGGAAGTGCCCGGATTCATGTCGGGACGTTTCTGAAAAAAGATGGAAAAACCGCCGAAGCCATAGAACTAATCAAGAAAGCAATTGATGAACAAAGAAACGACAGCAACCTGTACGGTTTTCTTGCATATCTTTACCAGGAAAACAAAAACTTCAAGGCCGCAGTACAAACGTTAGAAGAAGGCCTTCGGATCTCTCCCCAGAGTATTGACCTTCATTACAGGCTCGGTAGCCTTTATGAACAAATGGGTAGAGTTGATGAAAGCATCAAGGAGATGGAAAAGATCCTAAAAATTGACCCGGATAGTGCGGAAGCGCTCAATTTTATAGGTTACAGTTATGCCGATAGAGGCATAAATCTCAACAAAGCCGAAAAGATGATAAAACAGGCTCTCAAGCTTAAGACAGGCGATGGATATATTACAGACAGCCTCGGCTGGGTATACTTCAAGAAAAATAATCTGAAGTTGGCCATAAAATATCTGAAAAAGGCATCAGATACCCTGCCCAATGATCCAACAATCGCTGAACATCTCGGAGATGCCTACGCGAAGGCTGGTCGGTTCAAGGATGCCCTCGAGACATACAGACGAGCGCTGAAGCTAAAACCCGATAATAAAACACTGCAAAAAAAGATAGATGAGCTTGTCAAGAAGTGACTAAAGTGAGCTAAAGTTGATGGTTTCGTAAAAAAGTTTCCTCAACTTGTCATTTCGAGTAAAACGAGAAATCTTTAAACCGTAACATATTGGAAAAATAAGGTTTCTCCCTGTTATCGAAATGACATATTCGCCGAATTTGACTTTTTGCGAATTCATCAAAGTTGAAATGAGCAAAATGCTTAACTTTAGGCACTTTAGTTCACTTTACGCTCCACTCTTTTTTGACCGGGAGCGCATCCCGCAAGGGGGCGCAATATAAAATAGGCATATTCCTTACCGGGAAGCCCCGCCCTGTGGGCGGGGAGCTTCACTTTATCTCATTTCAGGCACTTTAGATGAAAAAATATATCCTGACAATTTTATTTTTATTCCCCTTTCTTGCCTTTGGCGGATGCACCCCCAAGAAGGTTGCTGCCCCATTCACGGGACACATTTTGCCTCCTGCAGATGTCCTGAAGAATATCTCCAGAACAGATCATTTAAGAGACACGCTAAAAGCCATTGCCCATATCGCTGTAGATACTCCCAAGGGAAAGCATTCAATGAAGGTAGCCCTGATTGTCAAAAGACCTTCATTTCTCAGGGTAGAAGCGATGCCTATAATCGGTCCTTCCGACCTTTTTCTGTCCATCAGTGAAAATTCTTTGAAGGTATTTCTTCCGAAAGAAGGAAAGTTTTACGTCGGTCATGCTACCAGAAAAAACCTTGCCATGTTTTTCCCGATAAACCTAAAGGCAGAAGATATTATATCAATACTTGTCGGCACACCCCCGCATATAAAAGAACAAAACACAACTTTACGGGGACAGGTAGAAGGGGAACTTTACCGGATAGATGTTATGACTCAAGGCAAAAATGTCCAGTCACTCTGGGTGAACCCGGATGGTAATCTGGTCAAAATCGAGGCTTTAGATAATGAAGGTAAGATTTCGTACACGGCAAGACTTCAAGATCACCACCAGATCTGTGGAGCATCGATTCCAGGAAAAGTAACAATTATAACTGGAAAACCTCGTAAATTAAATACCCGTATACGGTATTCAGATACTCAGCTCACACAGAATGTGAACCCTGCCATCTTCGATCTTGACATCCCGCCCGGCATAGAACCGATATTTATCGATTGATCTGTTTCTTTACTTGATTTCAGTCAACTTCGCTCTTGCTGTTTTGGCCTGGTTTGTATTGGGATAATCTTTTATAACCTGCTGCAAGAGAAGTTTGGCGCTTGATTTATCACCAAGTCTCAAAAAGGACTGCCCCTGTTTTAACAATGCATAAGAGACCTTATTCCCCCGGGAATAGTTTTTAATAACCTTTTGATATTCGAGGATTGCCTTTTCATAATCCTCTTTAAAGAAGTAACATTCCCCGATCCAGAATTGGGCATTATCTGAATACTCTGTGTCCGGAAACAGTTTCAGGAATCTTTGAAACTGAACCATTGCCCCGTCGTATTTTCCCTCTTTAAAAGTTTTGTAAGCCGCCGAGTATGCCGCCTCTTTATCTACATTTTCCTTCGTTGTATCCTTTGGGGTGATATCTCCTTTTTCCTTTTTTTCAACACCTTCCAGAGGCTTTTTTTTCTCGCCTATTCCGAGGAAATTTTCTATGTAATTTATTCTGAAGGAGATTTCCTTTAACTGTTTGCTGATAGCCGCACCAGCATTGTTCTCCTTACGTACAGTCTGGACATCTCTATTCAATTCCTCAACAACTCCCCTGAATTTTTGAACATCGTCTCTCAGATCAGTCATATCGGCAGATATATCGGCCTGCCCTTTCCGTAAAGATTTGCTTGACTCAACACTCTCTTTCACTTCCTTTTGCAGATCAAGTATTTCCCCTCTAAGATTTTGTTGAACCTTCTTCAAATCCTGATTCGTAGCACAGCCAATGGATACAATAAAGAATGCAAAAAGAAGAAATATACACTTTTTCAATAGGAACACCTTCCCTGTTTTAATCTAACCTTTTAGGTGCTAAGTTCTAAGCAAGAACTTTGAAAATATGGTTTTTTGATGGTCAGAACATTTTACCGAAATAAATTCAGTACAAGTTTCGGTTTCGACCATTCTATGGCCCGCTTCCCCAAAAATGAATCCTTTACTGCAATTTATTTCAGTAAAGACTTAAATCTGATGCGCCCGTAAAAAGTTAGTTTTCTTCGCTCAGAACCATTTTGTGGAAAGTCAGCACAGGTTTCGACAACTTTGTAGGGTGGCATTTTATATACCACCGCTTGCGGTCGGGCATAAAACCCGACCCTACAATCTAAAAGAAAGCTTTGCATAATACCCACAATGTCATTGCGAACGCAGTGAAGCAATCTCAAATTATCTGTAATTACAAATAGATTGCCACGTCGCTTTGCTCCTCGCAATGACCAGAAAAGTAGTTATGCAAACGTCCCTAAAACTCGTGCTAACGCACTCAAACAGTTAGATTTTCTTAACGCCGGTCACTATCAGTATCTTTTCCCCAAAATGCTTAAATTACTTACGTTATTCTTCGAATTCGCTCCGAAAAGACTTCCAAGTAACTTAAATTCGCAAATGTGTTGCAAGTAGTTAACATTTCTCAATATCTGCCAGAAATAACGCATTTGTTAAAAACATAAGTTACTTCCAATTATAATGCCGCAAA
>JAUSPI010000123.1 GCA_030655775.1 Syntrophales bacterium | reverse complement strand
CTGCTTGCCATGATTTTCGTCCTCCCTCTTCGTCTCGGCAACCATACATGCACCTTATTACCCTGTCCAGTTTTTGGGGAGTGTTATAGTCCCACAGAGCGGACAGTCCTTGCGTAATCTCATTTAACTGGTTTCTCATTTCCCCCAAGGTTCGGTCAGCATTGACACCTTTTGGGTCGAATGCAGGACTCGACATTTTTAAGACATCTATAACTCGACGTTGATTCCCATTTTTGTGGGCCTGTGCTAGGGGGCAGATAACACTTACAAAAGGCTTTAAAAGAAAATGATCGCCTTTTTCGTAGTCTTCTTGGGCTGTTGTAGAAGAGAATAGGCCCGTGAAAAGTTTTTGTAGTTCAGGAAACCCGAGCCGCCGTGCAATCATTTGACGAACGAGGAAAAGATGCTTTACATCCGCACGCTGGTCCCAACCCCAGACCTCAAGTGCTTCTGCAAAGCGTGCGGATGCACGTGTAATTTGATCCTCAGTGTATCGTTTTCGTTCACCTTCCGGTGCTTCAGCTCTTACTAACCTAATAAGAACGCTCCCTTCAACATCAGCGCTTGCTCCTGCGGGAACCTGTTGGATATCTTGTCGAAATGCATTCAGCAAATTTATCACTTTTCGTGAGCATCGAAAATTCTCTTGTTTTGTGATCCGAACGGAATTGGCAGGACCAGCAAAATCACCCGCACGTTCATCGTATATCTGCTGCATCGGATCACCGAAGTAGCCGACAATAGGCAAGCCATCGCTTTCACAAAGTTTATTAAGTGCCTCTACAACATTTTGAAATGTATCCTGCGCCTCATCAACAAAGATATACGGATATTTCTGGCCAACAATCCGGCGGAGAATTTCATTTGTTGATAACAGGTAGGCAGCGACATAAATAACGTCATCGTGACTTAGCACGCCTTGGGAGTAGTTACTGAAATTGGTGTCGCTATACTCAAAACTGTCCACAGCATCCAATCGATCCAGGTCGAGCTGTAATGATGCGATTTTTTCTCTTGCAGCAACTGCTTTCTTACTTTGACCACCGTTGTCATCCTGTTGTTTTTTATCTATATGCCAGGGTATCAAATAGTTACGGAGAGCTTCACGAATATTTGGCGTAAACCTTTTTACTTCTCCCCATAGAAAGCTGTGGAGTGTTGATACACAATACAATTCGTCCCGATCCAAGCGGCTGGAGATAACTTCAACTGCCCGTTTGGTATATGTGATGCAAGCAATCCTTTTGTCGTCACGGCGAAGGTGTGGACCTTCTGTTTCTCTCAGGTACTTAAGCGCGCTTATCAAAGACATCGTTTTTCCTGAACCTGCACCGGCAATCATTGAGAAACTCCGCCGCGTGTCCAGGCAATTCCTGATGTCTTTATCTGCGCTTGTTTCGAGTAACCTTTGTACCTTGGCACCCATCAAGCAGTCTCCACTTCCGTTTTTGCGCATGTCTTGTCCTCCAGCCAGCGCAAGCCGTCAGCAATATACTGTGGTGTTACCCAGGCCGTTGTTAATGAAGCTATATTAAGAGCGAACTCGGCCTTCTTGAATGACGAAGACTTTGTCGCTTCGAATACTGCCGTATACCCTTTTTCAAAATCTTGATCATCAGGAAGGTCGATTCCAAAACTGATTTCATTGTCACGAAAAATTTGCATATTCTGATATGTAAACGTTTCTTCGAACGTCCGTCCGAGCATTGGTTTATTAGGATCATAGCCTAAAACAGGAGTTGGTTTTTGGAATGCAACGAAGCAGCTATCCGCTGCCAAGATTTGCTCTTCCACTTTCAGCTTTGATAGTTCACTTACTTCGGATTTATTTAGGAAGAATTTAAGAGAAGCGTTTGAAGTCACCGCCCCTACCGTGTCTGCCCTGCAAACTTTTCGCTTGTCTAATGGATCGACTGAATCCAAGTCCGTTATGACGAGATATGAAATACCTAAAAACTCTAAGAGGCTCGCGAAACGGTGCGCATAAGCGCCTCCAACCTCCAGTACGGTAAGGTAGTTGCGTTTCAGTCCTTGTGCAGATTTATCAATCATCTGTGGTAGAAGGAGTTTCTCTACTGTACCCTCGACCAGTACTGCGGCATCCGCAAAGAATAGATCGCAGTGGGTTAACTTAAGATAACGTTTAAGGAAATCCAGGGTTTCCTTCTCGTCTTCGATTGTTCCCCCCGCTGAAGACTTTTGGGGTCTGAAGTCCCTTAAGCTAAGCACCTTCGATGCATTGAAAGTAATTGCTGTAGCGGGGTTTTCTCCGGTTGATGTGCAACGTCGAAAATAGCGAACCTTTCTGAACTCAATCGTATCTATGATATGTGAGGAGTGTGTAGTGATTCCAAGCTGAGGCACCATATGTTTTTCACCGGTATCCTCAGATGCCTTTCGTATAATTTCCCAAATGTTCGAAACAAATGTTTGTTGAACCTGAGCGTGCAGGTGCACCTCCGGCTCTTCGATAAAGATGATTTGGCAAAGAGGCCTTTTTATTTCTGTTTTCATCCATTGCAGGTGGAAGTGGCTGATTTGTATTGCCATGTATACGAGGTTCTTAAACCCAAGGCCGTTGTAAGCTTCAGGAAGTTCATGGTTGAGCATTGGGTCTATGTAGAGAAGAGATGTGTTGCCTTGCAGCGCCGCCTCTGGACTTAAAGACGATACGATCCTCATCTGTCTATCATTAATAGATGGCACTCCAAGGCTTCGAATGACCTCCATCAAACCCTTGAAGTGGGCATCATAGTGTTGATTAAGGTTTTCGTTGTTTTCGTCTATTACACGATTTGCTTCTTCGTTTATCTCTGCCTGTTGAAGATTTTTCCTGTAGAATGCTGCGAAAGCAGTAGATAAGCGGTTACTACGTCCTACTTCATGGTCATCAATGTTTCTCTGTGCGTCAACAAAGTCGATGCGGATCAAGGATGCAAGAACTCGTTTTCCTTCATCAGGATCAAGAGGGTGAATTACTATGTCCGTTTCGGTATTCTCTATGGCAGAATAACCAAGGGTAAAATGACGATTTAAGTTTCCTTGAAGTGATAGGAAGTGAGAAAGATTTTTCGGCTGCCTTCCACCTTCCACAGGTGGAAAAGCAGATAGATACTCAGCCTTCAGCTTGCTTGCATCCTTGACGCAGTATTTCAGCCGAACACCAACTTCTTCAAAGTTGGCCAAGGCATTTGGTAAAAGAGAAAAGACCCGCCCAAATTCGATATCCGGGTCTATCGAAAACCAAAGATCCATTTCAATTGATGGGAGATTACTTTCATCGGCATCATCCATTACACCAAAGGCGTTTATGGCTGCAATTGTTGAGACAGAAAAGTCATGGACTTTGAAATCTTGGCGAAGGAGAAAAAGACGAAAGGCCGTAGTGGCCGAAGTTTTTCCGCTATTATTTGGCCCAACGAAAACGGTTTCATCGTTTTCAAAGTCAATTTCAACATTTTCCAGCCGACGAAAGTTCCTTAGATGTACCTTCTTTATTTTCATGGGAAGTACTCCTTAGATTTCATTCAAAAAACAAGTGGAACCAAGTAGGCCACGATTCACACATATGGTGGTATAACTCCAAGTAGGGTCGATAGCTGGCACTCATGCGACACTATTCTAAAGTTTACGGATAACTCCACGCCCCACGGGAATCTTCTGGGCTCTGTGCAATGGCCATTTAGCTGTTGTCTTTGCACACGCGGTCTACCGGCTTCCCCTATCCCTTTCTAAGTATTCTAAAATAAGCTGTCCAAGGTTACCATTTCTTCTTGTATCCAAATAACTGCCAAAATACAGTCGGCACCTTAGTGCCAGGATCTATAGTTGTTTTTGGCCTACCAGCGTCTGCCCACAAGACCAGTTGAACGCGTTCAACTGACTTAACTGCATGATATAATAAATGAAATAACGACACTGCCGATCATTTTCATGCCAGCTTTTTGCTCGGTTATTCCTTCGTCGCCGCGGCCAGCGTATCCTCGATGGCCTGTTTCAGATTATTCAGGGCAATGATGAAGTTCTGCTTTTCTTCCGGCGTCAGGGTCTGCATGTCCAAGAATTAGTGGCTGGTCCCCCAATTCACCACTTGGAGTCTCGCCAAGTGACGGGTGACTCCTCATATAGAAGTAAGGATGTTATTGTTATTATGTTTCCTCTTTTATCTTATTGAATGGTGATTCTATCAGATTTGATTAAGATTTCTTTAGATTTTTTGGGTTTATTAATGTGATAATGAAGGTCAAATTCAATCACAGATCTGTCAGGATAAAGGGCATTAATTTCAGGGACATTATCATATGTTAGTAGCCAAAAAACGTCTTTATTATCATTTAAGAAGTTTGCCAACTCTATATGATTTGAATCATTGTAATGATTTAAATATAAAGAACTACCTTTTTCATAATAAGGTGGGTCAACATAGACTAATATATTTTGCATATCAAAAACCTGCTTCATCAATTCGATTCCATCCATGTTAAGTATTTTAATCCTACTCCTGTATAGAGAAATCTTTTTTATTCTATCAATCATTTTATCTTTATCAAAGCGGGCATTAATTTTCCATTTCCCCTTTTGTTCTTTTCCACCTATCGGACCACCTCCGATAATTCCCGACCTATTTGTTCTATTAAGGAAAAAAGTAGCAAACCCACGATCAAATTCAGATGAGCATTTATCTTTGTAAATATATTTCTGTTGATGCCATTCTTCAATTGTTACATTTACACTGTTTATTTTTTCTATAAACCTGTTCGTATGATCTAATGCAGCCTTCCAGAAGGAATATATAGAATTATCTAAATCATTAATAATTATTTGGTCAACTTTTTCTAAAAATAATAATGAAAGAGCAGCCCCGGCTCCACC
>JAUSPI010000122.1 GCA_030655775.1 Syntrophales bacterium | reverse complement strand
CAGCGATGATAACTGCGAGACTGCAAAGGAACTTGGAACAGAGGTTATTGCTCCCACAATGGGTTCACAGAAGGAGGATGTCATACCTCTTTCCGATTTCACCTTTTCAGAAAAGGGGAAGGTGATTTCCTGCCCGGAGGGTCATGCCCCTGTAAGTGTAAAGCACAAGAAGAACAGACATACAGCGGCATTTAAAATCGATCATTGCGACAGTTGTCCAAAGAGAGACAAGTGCCCTGTCAAGGCAGGGAAGAAACATTATTATCTTCGCTATGAAGACAAGGTCTGGCGAATCGCCATGCGCAGGGCGTGCGAGAAGACCGAAGAATTCAAAGACAAATACCGGTGGAGGGCAGGCGTAGAAGCGACCATGTCTGAGTATGACAGAAAAACAGGTGTTAAAAACCTTCGTGTCCGGGGTATGGAAGCTGTGCGTCTCTGCGCCACCTTGAAGGCAGTTGGCATCAACATCTTCCGGGCAACTGCGTTCAGGAGGGCGAAAATCTCTCCAAAACCCATCCAGGAATGGACATATCGGTGTGTTTCTCGTCTATGTTTCTATGTGAAAGAACAATATTGCGCTCTTTTGAGTAATTTGGGTAAGAAGTTTTCCGAATCTACATTTTCAGCCGGTTTTTCCTGGAGATCGGCCGGCTGACTTTTTACGAGTTCATCAAAGATGGTCGATCTCTTAAACGACACGTAAGACAGGAAGAGCTCGAAGTAATTCTGAAAGAAGCCGTGAGCAGAGACGCAAGGAGAGATATTAAGCATCGCCAGGATTTATCTGAGAGGTCATTTCCCTCTGTGCCAATATAAGTGAGACACTTCCCCAACAATAGTTTAGTGTAGGGCGGGGGAGGAGAAAAGTAAATGGAAAAGAAAGAAGTTGCAGTTATGAACCTTACAGTAAGAGATGAGGAAATGGAAGGAGCCCGTAGGGCGACTGGAATTTCCTCAACTGCCACCCTGCATGGGTTAGGGACGAAGAGTGTTGTTCCCAATCCCGAGGTACCGGAGAAAGCAAGCCGCCGGAATTATACGGCAGAGTATAAACGTCGTATCCTCAGGGAGGCCGCAGATTGTAAAAAACAGGGACAAGTTGGCGCCCTTCTGCGCAGGGAAGGTCTGTATTCTTCCAATTTGACTGCCTGGCGTCATCAAGTAGAGAGAGGCACATTAGATGCTCTTTCATCCAAGAAGAGAGGCCCCAAATCCCGGAAGCCTGATCCATCTATCCGCCGCATTACAGAACGGGAAAAAGAGATTCAGAAGCTGCAGGCCAAGCTGAAAAAAGCTGAGCTTATCATTGATGCTCAAAAAAAAATTGCCGAGATCTTCCAACTCTTACGGGAGCAGAAGGAAGGGGAAAGCTTATGAACCTGACAGATTCCCTGGCGAAAGCTGTGGGCATCAAACCGTCTTGCGATGCCCTGGTGGTTTCACGCGCCGGTTTTTACCGGTGGAAGAATCAGGGTGCGGATTTGGAAAAGGAATATATCCGTCCTTTGTCACCGTTAGCCCTATCTACTTACGAACAGCAACAGGTTCGAGATACGCTGCATGATGAACGGTTTGCCGACAAAGCGCCACAGGAGGTTTACGCCACCCTTCTGGATGGCGGCAGTTATCTCTGTTCCGTGAGAACGATGTACCGAATTCTGGAAGCACATAAGGAAGTAAAGGAAAGAAGGAACCAGCTTAGGCACCCCATATACAGCAAACCCGAGCTGCTTGCAGAACGACCAAACCAAGTCTGGTCATGGGATATTACGAAACTCAAGGGGCCGGCAAAGTGGACTTATTATTACCTCTATGTCATTCTCGATATCTTCAGCCGGTATGTTGTGGGCTGGATGGTGGCATCCAGGGAGCTGGGAACATTGGCAAAAAAACTGATTGAACAGTCCTGTGAGAAACAGGGGATTAAATCAAGTCAACTGAGTATCCATTCCGACCGGGGCCCCAGTATGACATCAAAACCGGTTGCTTTCCTGCTCGCTGATCTGGGGATCACAAAAAGCCTTTCCCGGCCTTATGTGAGCAATGACAACCCCTATTCGGAGGCCCATTTCAAAACGCTTAAATACCGGCCGGATTTTCCAGAACGATTCGGTTGTCCCGAAGACAGCAGGTTATTCTGCCAGAACTTTTTCGGCTGGTACAATACCGAGCATTACCATTCCGGAATCGGATTTCTCACACCGGAAGATGTCCATTACGGACGGGCTGAACAAATTATCAAAGAACGTCAGGCAGTTTTGAATGATGCTTTTGCAAAACATCCAGAGCGGTTCAAGGGAAAGATGCCAAAACCAATGGCTTTACCAGCGGCAGCATGGATCAATAAACCGATGCCAGAAATTAGTGATCCTTTACGACACTAAATTCTTAATGGAGGTGTCTCATTTTCATTGACAAGTTCCGTTGCCTGGTCAACGAGATATGGTTATAAGAGAGCAAGATGGCGAGGATTATGGCGTATGGAAATCCAGGACTTTCTTATAGCAGCCGTCCAGAACATCACTATTCTTATAAGGCAACCAAAGGATAGAATGTCAAAGAGCAATGTCCAGACAGAGGAGGTCTGGAAATATCAGGTGAATCATACTCAATACAGTGTTATAGATGCAGTATTCAGGTGGTTTTCCGGGCTAAACGGTATTTCGTTGAGCCTGGCATGATTGTTTTTATAGTGTTGACCAAAAAAAAATCACACGGCAACATTTTTAGGAATCATATTTCAAAACTCGTTTGGGCAACAGGCCGTCAAGACCTGACCCCATTTTCTCACTCCTCTACTCTTTACCTACCACAACATAGGGACGAATTTTTTCAAGGGTTTTTGGGCCAATTCCCTTCACTTTGAGCAAATCATCTACAGTTTTATAGGGGCGCCCCGCTATAATCCTTTTAGCGAGAACAGGGCCGATTCCATTGATAAACATAAGTTTTTCTTTGCTGACAGTGTTTAGGTCAAGTAAGCCATCTGAAAATCTGTCTTTTTTTACCTGACTCTGTATGTCCTTTAATTCCTGGTCCTCACTTCGTTGTTTCGCGCGGAATTCTGCAATTTGTTCCGGATCACTTTCCGACCAAATGCCGATACGTTTCAACATGGCCGAAGTTTCTAAATCGCGAAGTCTTTCTATCATTTCGTCGCGTGAGATGCCATTGGGCGTTTTCCTGCCCATACCGTAAGCACGAGCAAGGCCGTTTTTAACAAGCAGGCTCGCCAAGTCATCTCCGTCAGATGTAATGATAAACCCATATACACGGCCTTTGGCTGACCTTCCCAGGGCGCTTGCAAAGGCTGTATGAACAGTAAAAGGTTTGGCAAGGATACGTTCAACAAAAGCTTTTGCTTCATTGCCAAAATGAATGGTACGTGTAGCGTGGGATAATCCGAAATATCGTGTTTGCTCCCGTGCCCTTCGCGCGTCACTCTCAGAGCTGGTAGAAGTTTCAGGACAATCAACGAAATAAAGCCTTACATGAAAAGACTTTCCACCTGCTTCCACAAAGAAGCTGTCCCCATCATTTGCTGGATTATTCACCAATCTTGCATTGGAGAACATCTGCAAATCAGCGGCATATGATGAAAAACTGCCTCCAAATATTAGCATTGCTGTCAGGAACAGAATTACGGTCAGCAATTTTTTACTCAATCTATTCATAATAACTCCATATTGATTGTTTGCAGAACGGCGAGTGCAATCGGCGCTGTCAAGTGTCCGGTTCGCATTCTGGTTAGCCGTCTTTCGTTTCGTCCGAGTTATACTTCGCGGCACCATGACCACGATGTTTTGAGAGCGGTTCCTTGCATTCGTGAAGGACCTCGCCGGTAGTGGGGTCTTTGATCACCTCGTGATAAACATCGTTCTCTCTGTCGATGACCCTGCTGAGATCCCGCCAGGTTCCAGTGTCCCTGTGCAAATCGGTCCCATGAACTTGTTCTATAAATGGTTTTCCTCCACTGGCGTGCCGTCCCTTCATACCCAATTTTTCACTGATAGTAATGGTCTCGTGGATGTTTACATGAATTGATCGCGTCATAGAGCCACACACAGGGCATGGTAAACGAGTTTCCGGTGGCGCGCTTGTATCCTCGTCCAGCAAGAGGCCACAGTCACCGCAATTCACCACGTGGGCATCTACTGTCATTTCGTAATCCTTCACGGCTAACGCTTCGGATAACCTGGACAAAAAGCATCAGCTTTTTGTATCAGAGTTAATCCGGTTGTTATCTTATTTTTTAGACTGTGTAACCATCTCTCTAAAGACCGTTTCAAAGGATTCAATATCCTTTATTCCAGCATTAAAGAATGATTGGTTTATCATTTCTTCGATTTGAGATCTCGGCATTTCACCACCAAACATCTTTGAAAACTCTTGAATTAGGTAGCTAGCGCAATCACGGATATTTCCAGAGAAAAATAGAAACTTTGACCTGTTCATTATTATTCCAGGATCATTGGGAAAATATTTTATCGCTTCATCCGATATTTTAAGTCCATCCTCAACTTTTTCTAATTCTCCAAAAACACACTGAAGATTTTTCCAAGCTGCAAGTAAATTCGGATCGCCCTTTATAGCTTTTTGAAAAAGTTCTGCTGAATAATCTAATTTCAACCTTTTTTCATAAAGCCTCCAGCCGATGTTGTTGTAATCGGATGGGTGCAAATAATATTTCTTTTCTACATCCTTTATGGTGATTATTGCCTCTTCAATCTTGTCCATGTTTATTAAACAATACACCTTTTTGAGGGACAGATCATAATCAAAATTCCACAATTCAAAAAATGTGTTTATTTCCTTTATGCAATTTTCCCATTCTCCGGCAGCATGGAAAATGTATGCTCTAATTTTTTCACGATATTTGGTGCCTTTCAGCTCGTCAGTTTTTATTAATGCTTCTTCCTTTTTCCCTATTAACCCAAGTGCCATGCAAAGATTTGATAAATTAATTTCATCTTTTTCATAGGAGTAAGCTTTTTCCGCGTATACAAGTGCCTTTTGATATTCCTCTTTTAAAAAGTAAATCCCTACTAAATGCCCCAAAGCAGAGGACTTATCCGGCTTGATTTTTAGAGCTTTTTTATAATACTCAATAGCTTCGTCGTATCTACCTTTATCCCGATAATAAATTCCAATGTTATAAAGTGTTGCATGAGATTCGGCATTTAATTCTAGGGCTCTCTTGTAACTAAAAAGAGCATCCTCTGGATGCCCCATTTCAGTCAAAATAAGGCCCCTGTTATTGTATGCTTGCCAATTGTTTGGATCTCTTAAAAGGATTATTTCGTATATTAGAAGGGCTTCCTTTAAATTTCCAGTTTCCTCTGCTCTTAGTGTAGCGAGTATAATTAACTGGTCTATGTCCATTTCTTTAAAATTGTCACTTTGTGAAATGCGCGTTAAAAGGTCATAGTCATAATATCGTAAACTGCTTCCAAAATATTCCTTGCGCGAGGAAATAGCCACATATTCTTGATTTTCCTTTTCTACACTTATTGTTTCGGAATATTTTCGCATCAAGTCTGATAGAATATCCCCCCTAATATTGGAGCATAAATCTATAGACCCGTTAAATGATCCACAGTGGAATTGGTAAGCTTCTTGCCCTATGAATTCTGCTAAATTTTCATCTCGTTTATCTGTTCTTTTTCGAATGTAAACAAATATTTTTAGATTTGCGTTGCGAGCCTCCAAAAACTCTTTTTCAACTGCAACACGAAGCTGTTTGTCCAATAATAAAATGTATAAATCTGAATTTTTAACTTCGTTGGTATACGCTTTTTCAATTGGTTGGGGACTAGCATGCTCTTCTATTGCATATAACTCAAAAAATTCCCTTAAAGTTGAATCCGTCTTAAATAAAATTCGGATTCCATCTCTTTCACGGTCAAGTTCACCGGTCATCGCCGAACTAAGAAAAACATTTAACTTCCGCATTTATTATTCCTTTTCAAAAAGGGCATTCTAAAGATAACAAGTGATTATATAGTTCCGTATAACTGCGGTATTAATAAACGATTTGTATAAAATATTCGAACAATTTTTAGTTTCCTAACTGGATAATTTGTCATTTGGAATGTTATACGGAAAGCCGTATAACATGCTAAAGATACCTCCAGAAATAGAGATAGGGTCTGCTCTTGACTCTTACTCCCTTTTCCGACTTTTATTTTGAACTCCCTTCCACAATTCTGATTTCGTCTTCCGTCAATTCATATAATTCATAAACCAGCCGGTCAATTTGCCTGTCTGTGGTTTCAATCTGGCGCTGGAGGACGGTTTTGGTCTGGGGCTCCTTGGTTTCGGCCAGTTGTTTGTTGAGATCAAGCATACGTTTGACGAGTTCGACGATCCGGTCGTGGCGGGCTTTGTCGGTGGGGTCGGAGAAGTTGATGGTGCGGATGGG
>JAUSPI010000121.1 GCA_030655775.1 Syntrophales bacterium | reverse complement strand
AGGATGCAAGGGCAGCACGTATCTTAATTCCAAGCAGTTCAACCCCCGCCACAGACACGGTGATATCGGCATTAATTACAAGCCCTTTATCCAGGATTCTGTCGATTACGTCTGCTAAACCGGTACCGTCATTACTTCGAGATGGTTCTAAGGCCATCATTATTCTCCTTTTTCTCCAGAATAATCTCTAAAAAGCCACCATTATATAATTTCCCAATTATGTTTTCAGAAGGGCTGGGCAATTTGATATTTTTGTAAT
The DNA here is from genome assembly GCA_030655775.1 of Syntrophales bacterium. NCBI lineage: Bacteria > Pseudomonadati > Thermodesulfobacteriota > Syntrophia > Syntrophales > Syntrophales bacterium. The sequence goes on along the minus strand of JAUSPI010000121.1, from coordinate 4,298 downwards.
AGCTTTTGTCTTTTCCGCTGGCGAATATGACCAGAACTCTTTCGTTTAAATAAATCTTGATATCCTCTTCTTTGTTAATCCCCGGCAACTCAGCTATCAAGCGTATCTTTCTTTCTCCTTCAAATATATCAACAGGAAAATCACTTTTATCCTTACCCATTTGCCTGTACCCTGCCATAAAATTTTCATTCTGCAGTCTTAACTTTTGAACGATAATTGTCTCCATTACAGTTCACCTGTTTTTTGTCCTTCTTGAAAAACTTTTCTCCCCGGGATGTAATTTCATACTGTCTCGGGGCAATTGCCATTAAAAGGCCGTTCTCTACCAGTGGTCGTATCAGCATGCTTACATATGCCGGCGACATACGGGTACTGCTGCTGACATTGACAGGTTTCTTCAGTCGTTTGGACTCATAATAAACCCCCAGCACCTCTAACTCGCTGGCAGTAGGGGTTTTTTTCTGTTTTGTCGGATTTTCCTGAAGCCGTTTTTTCTGCTCCATTTGAAAACTTGTCTGACGATGAAAGACTTCTTTTGAGGGTACAGTCTTTCCTGTACCTGGCTTTGTCACCACGCCTTTACCCCGGCATTTCAGACACGGAAGCTTGTTGCCAGACTCTCGCCCAGTTCCGCGGCAGTGTGAGCAGACTTCGACAGGTTCTTTGACGCACACAAATCCCATGCCGCGACAGACTGTGCAGGTTATGTTACTTCGGGGTTTCTCTTCGCCCCCGCCCTTACAGTAAGCGCAAACAACAACAGGAGGGGCTAAGTTTGCTTCTCCGGAGCCTCTGCATACCGCACATATGGTTCCTTTTGGTTTTTCTCCCTTTCCTCTGCAATACCCGCATGGATACTTTGTCTCTGTAAGCAACTTTCCAATACGTATTCCACCCGCACCTTTTGAAAAATCTTTCCCGGCTCGATCAACCTTTGCGGTGGACCAGATCAATTGTTCCTGACCGGGCTTATCGAAAGTCCGTCCGATCCTGCTGTCATTCCGCGAATTCGACATGATCCCCCATCCCGATTGTTCCTGATGTAGTCTTTTAAATGGAACTCGCGGGCTTGTTTTTTCTCCGCCTGCCATGGATTTCCCCATCAAAGACTGTTTTCCCTTGAACGTAATCACAAAGTGGCCTGACCTTTTCAAATCCACATAATCCTTTTGAGCCAGGTTCATGCACAAAAGTCTTGCATATCCGGTATCTATGCCCATTTTCCGGCTTACAATATGGCTTGTAGTTTCTCCACCTGCTTCGTGGATTATTCGCAATGCCTTCTTTTCGCTTCCGCTTGCCATATTTGCCTCCTCTTTTATTCTGCCTGTTTTTCCTGATCCGGATCGGTCGGGATAATTTATCTCATCTGCAATGCGGTCTTAGTTGTTCGCCATTACGCCATAAAGACTTCGGATCGTTGAATATAATGAAAAGATTCCTAAGCTTTACGGACAAGGGAGGGGAGTCACTCCTCTGAGTCAATCTCCCGATCAGGACGATTTTCTTCCTGCGTCGCTGATTCATTATTCACTTGAATGCCGCATGATTGTCTTATAGCGCTACTCTTTCCGGTGGAGTATCTGACACGGGAACGGCGCACTTTTTTTTCATACTCATCCCAGCTCATTGCCGTAGAATATTTGACACGTGTCTTTCGGCCGGTAGAATAATTCATGCTTTTCCTCCGTCAATAATCAAATATCATTGTTGTCCATTTTTTCCGATTCTTCAGTCCCATTTTCTTTTGCAGGGTCGTAAATCTCGTCGTTCCCTTGTTTCTGATTGCCAGCCATGGCGCGTTAGAGGGGCCCGCCAGTTTGAACTCCAGTGACAGACCCGGTTCAAAACCTGATTCAGCCATCACCTTATCGTCCAGAATGATTCGCCCTTCTTCATCGAGCAGGCAGGGACATTGATGGAAAACAGTCTGAAGCGCGGTAAACCTTGGCTCTCGATCCGGTTTGTGGACAACAAGGTAGGGGCTGCGATTGCTCCCGGTTATACGAACCACTTCCATCCCCGCCATTGAATCCGGCTTTAACCCCATCTGGAGCATAAAGTTCCCCCCCAGGGCAATCCTTCCTTCTTCATCCACCTGTCCAAAACTTCTCAGAAGGGTCATTCTGACGGACCTCTGATCTCTTCGAGTTTTCGGTCTATTTCTCCCGCTTGATTTTCAAACTCTTCCTCTGTTATTTCTCCCATTTCCAGACGCATCTCCATGCTCAGACGTTCGTCTTTTAATCTCAGTTCCATATCCTGCTCATCTGAAGCCTGTTGATCAAGGGACGCCGCGATCCATGCAATCCCTCTTGCCGGGAAGAATGGCAACGTCGCCGGCAGGGTTAGAAACCATGCCATGAAATGCAAGAACCCTATTTCAACCGGTTCTCTGGTCCGCCTCCTTGATGTATCTCTGTATTCTGTCCAAGTCTGTTTAACGCCGAATCTTCTGCTCAGCGTTTGCGGGAACACCGCGCTCACGAGAGGTATATACTGGCTGACCGGTGGAACATATTTGCTGACATTGGGTATCATCTGGATATCTCCTCAGCAAAAAAAGAGTGTTCAACAGTTCGCGTTTTTCGCAACAGACAATAAACAACAGACAATCGACTTTCATCTTTTGTTTGTTTTATCCTTCGGCATCCTCTGGGTCAATGCGTTTGCGCAGCCCGGTTCGTTTGAAATCCAGCATATTCCCGTCAGTGTCCAGTCGAACTTCATATTTAGCCAGAATATCCATGCCGTCCGGAATCGAGTGTTTCTCGATAACCTCCATGATTATCAACCAACCATCGTCCTCTTTTCCCGCTGACACTGTAGAAGAAATCTCCAGTCCTGTCAGATCATTCAATTCTCCCCGCGCTTTTTTAATTACTTCCGCCATTTTTAAAGCCATTATTATTTACCTCCTTTGTGTGAAAGTTGTTAGTAGTCAGTGGTCAGTGGTGGGTAGTTTTTACTGTCCACTGTGCCTGCCCTATTTTTCGGAAACTCGTTTCCCGCAGTTGGGACAAAACTTATAACCATGTATATGACGCCAGATATGCCCGCAATCGGGACATTCAAGTGTCAGCCTCTGTCCGCATTCAGGGCAACTTTTTAATCCTCCTGAAGTTATCTCTCCGCATCTGGAACATCTGAAAGCACCAGTTTTTTTGCCTGTTGTCGGCATTACTCCTCCTCCTCTTTCATTTTTCTGATTGCCTCTAATTTCTCCATTAATTTTGTTTCTTCTTTCTCATACGTTTCATCGTCGATTTCTTTCATTTCGTATCGCATCTGAAGTTGGAGCAACTCTTCATGAATCTTTGACTCGTCTGTCATTTCCTCATAGGCAGATTCTCGAAGTTTCTTCGCTAACCATATGGTCAACTTGAGCGGGGAAAACAATATGTCATCTAATATGAAAGCCATTTTTTTGATTGCAGAATGCAGCAGGCGGCGTGCAGTTTAGTCCCACCTATTGCATTGTATCCTCCTTCGCAGAATGGGGTTGCTGAATTTTATAATAATTTATTCCCTCAAATATTTCTTCAGTCCATTAAGTATTCGGCCCAATTCTTCAGTTTTGCTTCTTGTACTCACGTATGCTTCGCTGTTAATAAACCCAAGTTTATGTGCCACTATGAGCAGGCTTTCGGTCTCGTTGAGAGATCCCATGCCAATGTCTACGAAACGTGCAAAGTCCTTTTTTGACGGTCTCCCTGCGCCTTCCGCGAGATTACTTGAAATCGAGATAACGGCCCTTCGAATCTGCGAGGTTAAGCCGTAAATTTCCTCTTTTGGAAAATCTCGGGTTATTTCGTATATGCTTACGGTTAATTCGACTGCCTTTATCCATGCGTCCAGGTTTTCATATGTTTTTGCCATACTCTTGCTTATCCCCTATCGACCTCTGCCCTTAGGGCACCGCCCCCTGCCCACTGCCAACTACCAACTGCCAACTGCCTTCTACCTTCTGCCCTCCGCCATCAGCCATCCGCCCACCGGTTACCATTTCACCACAATTTCCACAAAGTTACAGGGTGGCACCGGGCCCACATATTTGAATTTCATCTTCCCGTCATATTCTGCCGTAATTTTATCCACCATTTCGTCAAATGCCTTTTCACCATCTTTCCTAATCAAAAAGGCGCTGTTGGTAATCATCTGATCACCGAAAGCATCGTTTTTCTTATGCTCCACCCAGAGACCTTTCAAACAATTGAGAATCGCCTTTTCTTCCTGTTTTTTTTTGGTATCCAGAGCCTTTTTTACCATCTCGCCCAGCTCTACCCAATCCCGCGGTG
>JAUSPI010000120.1 GCA_030655775.1 Syntrophales bacterium | reverse complement strand
GCCCGGCTATAATGTTGTTCTTACTATAGATTCTAATCTTCAAAAGATTGCGCAGGATGCTTTTGAAGGAAAGGCGGGTTCAGTTGTCGTGATGGATCCCCGTGATGGTTCAGTATTGGTTATGTTGAGTAGCCCCTCTTTTGATCCAAACCTGTTTAACCGGGGAATATCTGCAGATAACTGGGAAAGGCTTTTAAGCAACCCCTTGCACCCGATGGAAAACAGGGCTATTTCCGGGATGTATCCTCCCGGTTCTACATATAAGCTGATAGTAGCCGCAGCGGCACTCGAAGAAGGGTTAATAACTCCAGAAACTTCTTTTTTCTGTGATGGGTCATTTATATTGGGTAACAGGACATCCAGATGTTGGAAAAAAGGCGGTCATGGTGAAATTAGTCTGCACCGTGCTATTGTGGAATCCTGTGATGTCTATTTCTACAATCTCGGGAAGTTGGTCGGGATTGCTAAATTGGCAGAGTATTCCCGGGGGTTCGGCCTGGGAGCAAAAACAGGTATAAATCTCCCAGGAGAAAAAAGCGGTTTGGTCCCGACAAGGGAGTGGAAGTTAAATAGATTCAAGGAACCATGGCAAATGGGTGAAACGATTTCTGTATCGATAGGGCAAGGATTCATGCTGGTAACACCAATACAACTGCTGAACGCATATTGTGCCCTGGCGAATGAAGGAACTTTGTGTGTTCCCAGGATTGTAAAAAGGATTGAAACCGCCGAGGGACAGATCATCGAGGAATTTAATCCGGAAATAAAATCTCACATCCCCGTCAGTGAAAAAAACATTGAAATATTAAAACAGGCATTATGGGGAGCGGTTAATGAAAATCAAGGAACAGGGCGGGCTTTAAAGAGGAAGGAAGAGGATGTGTGCGGAAAGACCGGTACAGCTCAGGTTGTCAGTATGCCGGAAGATGGGGAAGATGTTGCGGAGGGAAAAACCCCATATAAGTTGAGAGATCACGCCCTCTTTGTTTGCTTTGCACCTTCCAAAAATCCTGAGATAGCCGTGGTAGTTGTTGTTGAACATGGCGGCCATGGTGGATCAGCAGCAGCACCAATCGCCAGAAAGATTATAGACGGATACTTTGACAATATCAAAACAGAAAATGCAAAATTAGTTGCTATCGGCCAAAGCCGATAGATCGAGGCACAGAGGCACAAAGAAAGAAAATTGGGGACTGTTTTTTTCAAACTTGACAAGTTGGTAAAAAGTCTTTTCGGAGCGAATTCAAGCATTTTGGGAAAAAGATGGTGGTAGTGACCGGCGTTAAGAAAATCTAACTGTTTGAGTGCATAAGCACGAGTTTTAGATTTTTAGCCGGGCAATAACAGCATCCCCAAAATGGTTTTGAGCGAAGAAAACGGACTTTTTACGAGCGCATCAAACTTTTTATTTTGATATTTGGGGAGCTTTAAGTGAAGTTTGATCGTAGATTATTATTCAGTTTTGATTGGGTACTACTTTTTTTAGTATTGTCAATCAGTTTTATCGGAGTTTTGAATCTTTACAGCGCAGGTTACAGCTTAGCCGATCTGAATGGCAAACCCCTTTATATAAGACAGATGTACTGGATTATGATCGGCCTTGTGTTTATGGTAATCTGTTTCTGTATAGATTATCGTTTTATAGGCAGGTATGCATATGTTATTTATGTAATTTCCGTCATCCTTCTTATAATGGTCTTCCTTTATGGAAGTGGGGCTCATGGATCCCAGAGGTGGCTTGTCGTAGGAGGATTTTTTTTCCAGCCGTCTGAAGCAGTAAAGCTGACGGTTATACTTGCCCTTGCAAAATATTTTGATGACAATAAAACTGATGAGAGTTACAACCTCAGGAAACTACTGCTTCCCTTCCTGATAGTATTGCTTCCCTTCCTGTTAATATTAAAGCAGCCCGATCTCGGTACCGCCCTGATTTTGATTGTTCTTTTTTTATCGATGGCCATTTTTATTGGTGTAAAGCGGAGTTCAATTATCTCATCTGCCATCGGCGGTATCGTCCTGGTTCCTATCTGCTGGAATTTTCTGAGGAATTATCAGAAAGAGAGAATATTAGCCTTTTTAAATCCGGAGAGAGATCCCCTCGGTTCGGGATATCATGTCATTCAGTCCATGATTGCCGTTGGCTCAGGCGGTATTTTAGGAAAAGGTTTCTTAAAAGGGACACAAACTCAGCTAAAATTCCTGCCGGAACAGCAAACAGATTTTGTGTTTTCTGTTTTCGCGGAGGAATGGGGCTTTCTCGGGGGTACGGTATTGATGATCATATTTCTTGCACTGATATTATGGGGTTTAAATGTTGCACGGAACTCGAGGGATTTGTTGGGAGCCTTAATAGCATTTGGCGTAACTATGCTTGTTTTCTGGGAGATATTTATAAATATCGGTATGGTTTTAGGCATTCTTCCCGTTGTGGGTCTTCCCCTTCCTTTTTTAAGCTATGGGGGGTCTTCAATGGTTGTGCTGATGGCAGGCATTGGATTGATTATGAATGTAAGCATGAGAAGATTTATTCTTCAACAGCAAGAGTAAGGGCTTGACCGGGGGCGCCGCAATATGAAACAAACATATTTCTTGCCGGGAAGCCCCGTCCTGTAGGCGGGGGGATTCACGATTGATACAAAAGGAGACTTTGTATGGCTAACAAAAATAATGAAAAAGAGGTAAAGGCATTCCTGGGAAAGGGAACAGAGTTCGACGGAAAGTTAATGTTTGATGGTTCTGTCAGAATAGATGGTGATTTTAAGGGAGAGATATTGGGTGGTGGAACATTAATTGTTGGAGAGAGCGCAAATATTGAGGCGAACATTGCGGTTGATAATTTATTGGTAGGCGGTCAGGTGAGGGGAAGTATTAAAACTAAAAAAAAGGTAGAGATTTTTTCAACTGGAAAACTTATGGGAAATGTCAAGACAGAGATTTTCGTTGTACAGGAAGGAGCAATTTTTGAAGGAGATTGTCAGATGGGCAGTAAGCCGGAGAAAGAGGACGTCAAGGAAGAGGGGGTTATTAATAATTACTTGACAGAAGAAAAGCCCATTTTATAAAACCAAAAGTTCAGTGGTAAAATAGCTGGAGGGCACCAGCCATAGCCCTTCAATTTAAGATTTTTGAACTGAACAGCGAGCGCATTATTCTTCGAATTACTTCGTTCCCCGCTGCTTGCTGCGGGGAGCTTCAATCATAAAAGCATTTATTTCGCGAAAATGAAAAATGAATCATGAAGAAATTTATCAGGATAACATCTATTGTGGTATTGGCGCTTCTATTTATTGTGGCGTGGTCTGAAAGGGGGGACGGAATAGATATGAAAGATGTTAGAAAATCGATTCTTGCAGGATCATGGTATCCTGGAAATCCGGTGATTTTATCGTCCGATATAGATGGCTTTCTTAAAAATGTGCCGGCTGAATTTTTAGATGGAGAAGTAGTTGCTCTGATCTCACCTCATGCAGGTTATACATATTCCGGGCAGATTGCCGCGTATTCCTATAAGCTTGTGGAGGGAAAGACTTTTGATGCTGTAGTTGTTATAGGACCAAGTCACCGTACCTATTTCCAGGGGGTTTCTATATACAATAAAGGTGGATATGAAACACCTCTGGGAATTGTTCCAGTAGATGCACAGTTGGCGAATGAGATTATTGCTCAAAGCCCTGTGATATCTTATGTTCCGACCGCCCACATGCAGGAACATTCCGTTGAAATACAGCTCCCCTTTCTACAGGCGGTCTTGGGCGGATTCAGCTTCGTCCCGATAGTCATGGGGGATCAGAACAGTCAGACCTGTGAAGAGTTGGCCAATGCGATTTTCAGATCAGTAGCCGATAAAAAAGTTCTTATAGTTGGAAGTTCTGATCTTTCTCATTTTCACAGCTATGACAGAGCCGTGAAGTTGGACTCGGTGGTTTTAGATCACATAAATAAAATGGATACGGAAGAGCTTTTAAAAGGTCTGGAAAGAGGCACCTGTGAGGCTTGTGGTGGTGGGCCGATGGCTGTTGTCATGATGGTTGCTAAAAAGCTTGGTGCTGATAGTGTTAAGGTGCTGAAATATGCCAATTCAGGAGATGTTACAGGAGACAAGAGTGGTGTTGTCGGTTATGCTTCTGCAGCCTTTTATAAAGCCACCCCTTCTGAGACCGTCAAGGAAGAAACCCCGGCTGGAATCGATATGGGGCTCACAGAAACAGAGAAAAACAAACTCCTCGAAATTGCCAGAAGCGTAATTGAGAGCAGGATATCGGGTGAAGAAAATCCCGAATTTCAGGTAGAATCAGCCACCCTTAGAGAGAAAAGGGGGGCTTTTGTAACTCTCCATAAACATGGACAGTTAAGGGGATGTATAGGATATATAGATGCGAAAAAGCCCCTGCACAAGACCATCGAAGAGATGGCCGTGGCTGCTGCCTTCAATGATCCAAGATTTTCTCCCGTTAGCCGGGAAGACTTGAAAGATCTGTCGATTGAGATATCAGTTCTTACCCCCTTGAAGGAGATTAAAGATATAAACGAAATCGAAGTCGGTATCCATGGAATCTATATAGTAAAAGGTTTTTATTCCGGCATTCTTCTTCCCCAGGTAGCCACGAAATATAAATGGGACAGGCTTACCTTTTTGAAAGAAACCTGTCATAAAGCAGGTCTTCCATCTGATGCGTGGTCGGATAAAGACACCAAAATTTATATCTTCTCTGCTGATATTTTTGGTGAAATCGAATAAAAACCGGCCAAAAGAATCACACCTGATATTCCATGAAGCGCATTCCTGCGTATTCGTAATCCAGGCATCGTCATCCTCCTGGTTTGTACCTTTCAAGTTTATTTTGAGATTAATAATGTAAGGTTCTTCTCCAATTTAGTTGGAGAAGAGGGTCCAAGGATTCCAGGGGTCAAGGATTCAAGGGTTTGTTTTTTAGAGACTTTACCTGTCTGCGTGCGGGCACGCACAGGCAGGTCAGTGCTTTTAACATTCTTTCGCTTTCTGCTATATCTTTTTTTTAATTTACCCAATACACCTTTTTCAATTAAATCCAAATCCCCTGCTAATAATATTTGCGTTTCCAGTTCGCAAACAGAACCATAAGATATATAAAGCATCCTAATGTAATCCGGGGTTGTCTTTCTTCCTTTCACTCGAATCCTTGAATCCTTGCCCCCTTGAACCCTCTGGTATTAATTGGAGATGTCTTTCGAGACGTTTGCAGGTTTTGCAAACGTCTCG
>JAUSPI010000119.1 GCA_030655775.1 Syntrophales bacterium | reverse complement strand
ATATCCATGAGTCATTTTCTGGCACTACAAATGACGTTTCAGGCTACCTGCAATCGTAAGGTATTGTAATTAAACATATCATGTTTTCTTGCCTGCCAGATTTCGGCAATTTTCAGGGCGCAAATCATGAATTTGGGTTAATAATTTCATTTCGCCTCCAGGTGATATAAAATATATTGTTTATTAAGGGAATAATCACTAAAATAAGATGACATTGATAATAAAAGAAATAAGTCGTTTTGAAGGCTGGGGATATTGGACGTATAAAAAGAAGAAGTCTAAAGACGGGGGAAAAGAATTTCGGCAACCTGGCAATCACCCTTCCAGTGACCCATAGCTTTGCGTCCTACCCTCACAGATAGTTTGCCTTTATCGATTCTCAAAGAACTTGAACTGAGAAGTACTTATTATTACAAATAAATCTTCCTCAATATAATGTCAAGGTATTTTTTGAAATAGAGATTGATTCACTCAAGCCTGTATTTTGCTCATTTTAAAGGTTTTTAAAAAGAGTGGAATGGAATATCCTTTTTGTGCTGCCGCCTTATCAGCTTATTTCATAACCGATCTACTCCCAATCATTAGTACGAGCAATAGAAGTTGCAATTTGTTTTTTGGTAAAAATCTATTACCAAATCAGGGCTCAACTTTAAAACCTTAATTTGGACAAGAGTGGTTTCAAGTATTATTTCTAAAATGCTAAAAAAGACCTCCCGGTTTCGTTTTTTTAGTCAATGTTTACCATCCAATCACCCTATTCTTCTATTTCCTTAATGAAATCCGCAAGATAAGTTTTTCGTAATATCGCAAGTATCGGGGTGGGGACGCCAAGCAATATCAAAGGGTTAGCCCAGCACGGGTTAGCCCTTTTTATTTTACTGAGTGAATTTACACGTGTGTAATTCACCACCTTTTCCTGCAGATGCATTCCAAGTTCTGAACCGGTAACATAACCATCTCTATTGAGGTCGGCGTCTCCTTTTACTCCATACAGAAATACAACCTTGAATGTGGACAGGTCAGGCATCTGTTCCCCTGCCGGGCATTATGTGACATGAATATAAGGGCTTGCCAAGATTCAACTGTGCTTCTCTGGTATGCAACCAAGGTTTTTAAGACAGGTAACCAATATCGCGATTAAAACTATCAACCCAAAAATTGCACAGCTTTATTGCAAATTTTTCCAGCTATGGATCGCCTGTTTTAAATTTTCGGACCTTGATTTTTCAACCTTGTAAGCAGATACTTGAACTTTAAAAATTTGCGATGAGGTCAGGTAGTCAACACCTTTGCTTGACCGGGAGCGCATCCCGAAGGTCCGGTTTGTAGACAGGAAAATTCACTTTCCCAGTAAATGATACCCCTGAATTTCCACCCGGGTAAGTCCAGCTTCTTTAGCTCAGTGAATGGTTTCGGCGTATTCTTCACGGGTGATCCGACGGGAAATCTTCGGATACATGAAGGCATTGTAAGTCGGTGTGTATTGTGACATGATATTTATATATGTGTCCTTCGGGAGGTTTCCAGCGATCCACTCGATGACATCTTTAGTGCCGGAAACGCGGTTCGGCATGACGAGGTGACGTATCATGAGGCCGCGGTACATCAGTCCGTCATCAGCCGGTTTGGCCACACCGACCTGGCGGTGCATTTCAAGAATCGCAGTTTTTGTTATTTCCGGATAAGATGAAGCACCTGAGGAGTATTTCTCTGCCATAGATTCCTTGGAATACTTAAAGTCGGGAAGGTAAATGTCAATGATACCGTCCAGCTCTTTGAGGACATCCAAACGCTCCCAGCCACACGTATTGTAAACCAACGGAAGTCTCAGTCCCATGCCAGCCGCTTTATCAACAGCGAGGAGAATGTGTGCTGAATAGTGTGTGGGGGTAACGAGATTAATATTGTGGCATCCCCTTTCTTGGAGAGCGAGCATCATGCGAGCCAGAGCATCGATGCTTTCTACTTTTCCCCGCCCCCCTTGGCTGATCTTCCAGTTGATACAGAAAACGCAGCGAAGCGAGCAGTTCGCGAAGAAAACGGTCCCGGAACCACCTGTTCCCACGAGGGGCCTTTCCTCGCCGAAATGCGGCTGATACGAAGAGATCTGAAGTTGCGAGGTGGATTTGCAGAGACCCCTCTCACCTTCGAGGCGTTTTGCCCCGCACTCCCTGGGGCAGAGATCGCAGGTCTCCATTCTGCTCCACAGCTCTTGTCCGCGCTTGTTCAGTTCACCCGTTTTGTGAAGCGCCACATAGGCCGGCACAAAATTGGCGCTAATTCTTGCTTTCGCCCCGACTGAGGACATTCTTTCATCAGAATTCTCGTTTGCCCTCTCCTCACGTTTGCACCCTAAGAGATGGTAAAGAATCGGATAACCGCACCCTGCAACGGCCAAGTACAGGCAGTTTTCAAGAAATCTTCTTCGTGATCCACCATCTACCGACATGATAGTTTCCTCCTGTACATAAAGGAAATATATACTAAAACAGCGAGGAAATCAAAATCGAAAAGAACAATGAACTCCGGCGTGACAGAGTTTTAAACCCCTTGATTAAATGAAAATCCATAAATCTTTGATTTGATGGCATTGATCAATGTATTAAGCGAGACTGTCCACCACCCTTTACAAACTGGTATTCTTTTACCAGTGTTTCAACAAAAATTATCTTTTCCTTATCTTTCAGGCCGACACGTTCCTCAATTGTCTCCTTGAAGTTTGTTATAACACCGCGAGCCATGCTTAGCTGGTAATTTTCAAACTGTTTCCGTTTTTCCTCTTCAATTTTCTTGATACGTTCTTCGAACCCCTCCATTTGTTGTTTTATCTTTTTTACTCCCTCGATCTGGCCAACCTTTTCCCTGGCATAAATCTCTAAGCTTTCTTCAAGCCGCTGCTTTATAAGTTCAGGATTGTCCACAAAGCGTTTTGCCTGTTCGAATGATTCTAATGTATTCTTACAGTCGCGGATTCGCCTCAATGATCGTCTGCACCTTGTCAACTAACCGCTAACGAACTACCAGTCACTTACCTTTTTGTTACGTACTAAGCAGCTCTCCTAAACTGTAAAATTGACGACGATGTTACGATATTGGTTCCCTGTACGCAATTTATGGGATGGATTTATCCCGTTTCCTTATTTATTTATGTCTTCCTGAAGTCAGTAAAACTTCGCCCTTAAAGAAAATACTTGATTTGAACCAGAAATAAATGATGTTGATTTCTCAGCGATCATGATAAGGTATAATCGCACTGGATATTTTATTTACACCAGAGGTGAAAATTTTTGTATGGAGCAGGCGGGTGCGTTGAAGTTTGGGTTCCTTCTTGTGATCCACAATAAGTTGAAACCCGATGATAGTAATTATGACAAATGATAATCAGTGTCTTGTGTCTTCTTTGATGGCTTTTCCGGTTATTTTTATACCGCAACCACGATTGGTGTATTACCGTCCGCGAATAACAAATCTTCAATATCTTCGGAAAGGGAGCAATCGATGAAACTCTACCTGCGATATCAAATCCTTATCTTCGCCATCCCTCTGTTTGTAGTATCTTTTTTTACAGGCGCCGCTTCCGCGAGTTCCAAGGAAACCCTGATTATTACCGGTACAGGATCGAGCATAGGCACAATGCAACTGATGGCGAAGGGTTTTCAGAAGAAGTACCCCAATGTAAACGTCGATGTACTACCCAGTATCGGCAGCTCAGGAGGCATCAAAGCGGTAAGGAAAGGGAAGATTGATATAGGGCTGTCTAACCGTCTCCTCAGGCCGGAAGAACGGAGTACGGAAATCATCGAAGAGCCCTATGGTCGCACTGCCTTTATCTTCGGGGTGCGGGATTCAAACCCAGCCAAAGGTTTCACGCTTGCGGAAATAGAAGAAATATATGCAGTAAAGCGCAAGAACTGGCCCGATGGAACGCCTATCAGGCTTATCCTTCGTCCCGTGGGTGACACTTTTTCAGTCTGTCTGGCGAGCATCAATCCCGGTTTAAAGTCGGCGTCTAAGAAGGCTCACTCCATTCCCGGCGTATTTGTCGGTAACACTGACCAGGAAGCGGCCGTGCAAATCGAGAAGACGCCCGGTTCATTAGGTACAACCAGTAGCTCTGTAGTAGCAGCAGAGAAACGAAAGATTAAGGCCCTCTCCGTCGATGGGGTAGCCCCCACGCTCTCCAATGTCTCCGCCGGCAAATATCCCTACGCAATGACATTGTCTTTGATCTACAAAAGGGATAAATGCAGGGGTGCAGTTAAAGACTTTATAGAATTCGTTTTTTCCAGGGACGGTCAAAAGATTCTCTCTGATAACGGTCATGTGATTTTACAGCGGATAACCGGAAAGTGATGTGACTTATGTCTTTTAGTTCCCAACGTGGCCAATCGCAATCGAAAGAATCAATAACGAAGATTATGAGCATCCTGGGCGCTTTTGCTGCTTGTGTTATTGCCATTGTAGGACCCGGTGTGTATTACGCTATTTCAATAAACACTGCGCAAAAGGCTCTTACGACAGAAGCTGCCTTTCTTGCAAAATCCATCGAAAAAAATATCCATGCCAGCCCGGATTTGTGGGAGTTCGAGAGCGTAGGGTTGAAGCATTTTGTCTCGCTACCTTCAATCCATGGAATCGATCATGAACTGGAAATTCGTAACACGGCCGGGGAAATTGTCGAAAAAACTGATCTTACAGTATCACGTCCAATAATTTCTACTTCAGCGACATTTTTTGACTCAGGACGACTTGCCGGTTCGATTGTAGTAAGACATTCCATTCGAACACAAATAATCACCACAGCTCTAATAGGAATTCTCAGTTCGCTATTCGGCTGCCTATTGTATTTTATTTTCCGCACCTATCCGATCAGAAAGCTTGAGAGCACCTTGATTGATTTGCAACGGGCACGCGATGAGCTGGAACAGCGTGTAGCGGATCGTACGGAAGAGTTGATGCTGGTTAATAAGGAGTTACGAGCAGAGATCACCGAGCGCAAGCGGGTGGAGAAGGCGCTGCAGGAGGGTCAACAACGACAGAAAGCCATCCTTGATAATATTCCTGATATTGCCTGGCTAAAGGATAAAGAAAGTCGGTTTGTTTCTGTAAACGAACCTTTTGGAAAATCATGCGGTTTTAAGCCAGAGGATTTAGTTGGCAAAACGGATTTAGATATATGGCCGGGGGATTTAGCTGAAAGGTATAGAACAGATGACAAAGAAGTCATGGAATCCGGCAAGCGTAAACAGGTTGAAGAGCCATTGACAGACGACGAAGGCAGATCTTTGTGGATAGAAACAATAAAAACGCCGATATATGATGAGCAGGGAAATGTCGTAGGGACTGCAGGAATCGCCCGCGATATCACCAAGCGCAAGCAGGCCGAAGAAGAGCTTAAACAGACCATGGAAAGTCTCAGAAATGCCCTTGGCACAACTATTCAGGTCATGGTATCGGTTGTGGAAGCAAGAGATCCCTATACGGCCGGTCACCAGGTTCGGTCTGCGGATCTGGCCCGTGCCATCGCCACGGAGATGGGATTACCCCAGGAGAAAATCGATGGAATCCGGATGACAGGTTCCATCCATGACATCGGGAAACTGTGCATCCCCTCAGAGATATTGTCTAAACCAGTAAAACTGTCGGAGATTGAGTTTTCCCTGATTAAAGAGCACTCCCGGAGTGGATATGAGATTCTGAAGGATGTGGAATCCCCCTGGCCCCTGGCAGAGATTGTCTACCAGCACCATGAACGGATGGATGGTTCAGGCTATCCAAGAAATCTGAAGGGGGATGAGATTTATGGAGGCCCGCATCATGGGTGTGGCCGACGTGGTGGAAGCCATGTCCTCACACAGGCCCTATCGTCCCGGCTTGGGCATTGATGCGGCTCTGGAAGAAATCGAGAAGAATAGAGGAGCCCTTTACGACGCGGATGTCGTAGATGCGTGCCTGAGATTATTTCGGGAAAAAGGTTTTCAACTTAAAGATCACTGATTTTAAATGGTAATCCTCACCGCAATTCTGAACCAAAAGTTACGTATAGGCAGGTGAAAGCAATAATAATTTTTTTCATTGAACTAAATTTGATGTATTCGTAAAAAGTCAGTTTTTGTCACCCTGAATTTATTTCAGGGTCTCTAACTTGCTGAAATAATTAGATGCTGAAACAAGTTCAGCATGACAAATGGTGCAGTTTATGCCTTTTTACGAGACTGTCAAATTTAGATAGCTATGACATACCTTGACCAATACCATCAAATCCAAAAGCTCACACAGCGTTATTGTATCCAAACTTCCCTGTCATTTTTTAAAGTTAATGACCGCAAGATATGGCAGGGTGACGCTTTTCGATGTTTCAGAACTTTTCATTGTTCAATCTCTTATCTTTATTTGAAAATCCTGTTAATACTGTTAATATTGCAGCAAATGAACTTTATGTTTAAATCCGGCATAACAGGAGGAGGAACATGAAAAAGTATATATTAATATCCGTAATACTCTTGACAATTATAGCTTCTGCTGTGCAGGCCGGCACTATTGTAACCAATAAAGTAATACTTCCAAAGGAGCCGGGAACTTACATGGAAGTTCGGCATATTGTCCTGCGTGGGACCAACGAGGAAATCGGAAAGGCCCTCGGTGACATCGCCCAGGAATGGCTCGGTGTCAAGCTTGTCCGTTATGCCGCACCGTTTTATGCCAAAGCCCGCCAGGTGTATCTGGAAAAGAACTACCCCATTCTGCTGGATCGGATGAAAGGCGTGGCAAAATCGTATAACCTCTCCCCAACAGATGACTCGTATGTTCCGAGCTATCTGATTTATGATCTGGCCCCTTTATCCTGCTCGGCAATTTACTTCCCGGCAAGTTCCACAACCAATGGACACATCCTCCTGGCCCACAATATGGATTTCTATATAACGACACTGAGAGTGATGTTCGGGATGAAGCCTGTCGAAGGAGAGCACAATCTTTTTTCGAGAAATTTTATCATGGAACTTTACCCGGACAAGGGGTATCCATCACTCGTTGTTGGCGCTCTCGACTTGATGAATGGCTTTCAAAGCGGGATGAATTCCGAAGGTCTGATTGTGGCGATGCTGGCAGATAATGATGCTCCTGCAAACAAAACCCCTTCTCCGCTCGGGGATAACACAGGCGGGTTAAACATATTACAGATGGCACGACTTATTCTGGACACCTGTGCTACGGTTGAAGAAGCCAGGATTGCGATTCTCAATAATAAACTAACCCTGGGGTTTGAACCTGCTCACCTCTTGATCGGCGATCGTTCCGGCAAATCTTTTATTTATGAAACATCTTCCAGGGATTTTACCGATCATTTTACCGGCAACAACGGTAAACCGCAGATAATGACAAATCATTCAGTTCACCTTTACCGGGACGTTAACAAATTTCCATCTTACTCTCCGAGGGCAACGTACAATAGTTTCTACCGGTATCGCACTCTCCACGATTTCCTGCAAAAGCACCGGGGAAAGATCTCTCCGGATGATGCGAGGAGGGCTTTGGGTATGGTGTACGCTCATACTGTTGACGCCGATGAGGGCGCCGCATTCCCGATTCCCTGCCGGACACTCTGCCCCATGGTGTATGACATCGACGAACACTCTCTTGAAGTGAAATTCTACCTGAAGGATGGGCCAATCGATCCAAAAACCGGTGATCCCACGCTGATTTTTTCCAGGCCATTTAAGTTTAAGCTTAAAGTGGATAAAAAATTGTAGCAGACTTAGGGATAAATTAAATAATTCAGCAACCTACAATATAGCTCTCCGCCCGTTGTATCTTTTGACGTCGTAATATTTGTCGATATCAACAAGTTTTAATTCGTCGATAACCTCCTTGAGTGAAACAGAGGTGATCTCTCCATGGAGGAGGCTCACCATACGGCCAAAATCCTCATGTAAAACCATGTCAATAGCGGCGACCCCAAACCGTCTCGCCATCAGGCGATCATAGGCTGATGGAGTGCCACCCCTCTGCAGGTGGCTCAGAATCACATAACGTGATTCAAGTCCTGTCTTTTTTTCTATCTCCTCCGATACATATCTGGCAATTCCACCAAGGGAACGGTGTCCAAAGTCATCAAATTTTTCATCTTTATAAAATTCTTCCATGTCCGCCGGTTTTGCCCCTTCAGCGACAACAAGAATACTGTACTGTATCTCCCGTCCTTCACGCTCCCGGAGAAGTTGGCATATACGATTCATGTCGAAAGGATATTCGGGAATCAAAATCATGTATGCGCCGCTGCATTCACCTCCATGAAGGGCAAGCCAGCCGGCATGCCGCCCCATCGTCTCCACAACAAAAATCCGTCCATGGGAACCTGCCGTGGTACGCAGCCTGTCAATTTCCTCCATGATAACGTTCACAGCCGTATCAAAACCGAGAGAATAATCTGTCGCCGACAGGTCATTGTCGATAGTTTTAGGAATTCCAACCGTTTTAATCCCTCGTTTGTGTAAAATATGGGCAACCCCCAGGGTATCCTCGCCCCCAATCGCCACGATGACATCAATCCCGAGCTTCCTGACATTTTCGAGCAGTTTTTCTGACCGGTCGTTTTTCGGGTTGAAGGGATTTGTTCGCGATGCTCCAAGGTTTGTTCCGCCAAAGCGGTCCCATGTCCTGACGACCTCTTCGTCTAAATGTTTCAGGTGACGGGCACAGCTTTCCGGATTATCGGGGTCAACCTCTACTAACCCCTTCCAACCATTCATTATACCGACAACTTCAAACTTTACAGAACGTTTCTCTTCAAGTTGGGGATCGAGGGCTGTTTTTGTAACCCATTTGATCGCCCCGTTCAAACCGGGACAGTCTCCTCCACCTGTCAGTACTGCTATTTTCATCGGCATAACCCTCCATTTATTTAATATTATTAATATCTCAATGTCAGTCGGACGGTCAAGAAATTTTACCAATCACCTATTCCCAGACACCTGCAATCGTCTGCCGGCAAAAGGCACATCTGCCATCTACGATCCTGTTTTCCTCAATCTGATATCCGAGACGTTCTATAATCCTCTTTTTGCAGGAGGGGCAGTATGTATGATTCGAGTCCGCCTGAGGTATATTCCCCACATAAACATAGTGAATCCCCATTTTCATGGCCGTTTCCCTCGCGTTTTCCAGAAACGGTATGGAAGTAGGAGGAAGATGTGTCAGCTTGTACCGAGGGAAGAAACGTGAAAAATGGAGAGGATAGTCGGGACCAAGATTTTCCAGTATCCATTCGCACATCCGCTTTATCATCTCCATGTTATCTGAATATGTCGGTACGATCAGGGCAGTTATTTCAAACCAGACACCTCTTTCCTTCAGTATCGTGACAGTCCTCAAAACCGGTTTCAACCGGCCGGCATTCAGGCGTGAATAGATCTCCTCGGAAAAATTCTTGATATCAATATTTGCACCATCCAGTGTCCTGCAAAGCTCCAGGAGCGGGGGCTTGTTGATATAACCATTTGAAACCCAGACATTTTTGATGCCCGCTTCACGTGCCAGCCTGGATGTATCCAGCATGTATTCATAAAAAGTCGTTGCCTCAGAATATGTATAGGCGATACTCCCGCAATCATTCTTTCGGGCATTTTCCACAACAGCGTCAGGAAACATTTCCACAAATCTGACATCCTCAGGCTTAACCTGAGATATCTCCCAGTTTTGGCAGTTAAGGCATCGAAAGCTGCATCCTGTTGTGGCTATGGAAAACGTCCTTGACGAAGGGAAAAAATGATACAGAGGTTTTTTTTCAATAGGATCAATATGTACCGCGCAGGGATTGCCATAAACCAGCGTGTATAGCTTTCCATCCTTGTTGACGTGGGATTGGCACTTGCTCCGGGCATTCGGCTCCAGGAAACATTGATTCGGGCAGGTGAGACACTGAACGTTTTCGCCCCTTTCCACTTTGAAGTACACCTCTTTCGACCACTTCCAGAGTTTATCCGGGGCATCGTTTCGAGTGATTTTCTTCTCATTCTTTTCGGAGGGCAAAACCCACCGCGCAAAGACATCCGTTGAAGATAAGGACAGCGTACAGACAATACCTGTTTTAATCAGCTCTCTTCGCGTAAAATACATTTCTTCTCCATTTTTTCATACAGCGGTCCTTCCCCGAACGAGCAGCCCGAAGATGATGAGTATCTTAAATACTATCAGAAACAGACAAGTATAGTAAATTCCAAAAACAGGGATAACGAAAAGACAGACAAGGAGCGCACCCAGGCTTGCCCCTAATAGATCGGCAGCATAAAGAGAACCGGCTGTCTCCCAGGGAGAGGAAAAGAGAATTTTCCCGGCGATGGGAAATTCAAATCCTGTCAATGCACCGATGAGAACGGTCAGAAGAGCAAAGGAAATACCACCGAGCAGAGCTCGCCCCCAGAAGAGCATTATCATAAATAAAATAATGTAGACTACAATCGCTATCTCAACCTCCAGAATCGACCTCGTCTTGATTACATAACGCCCTGAAATCATTCTGTTTGCCATAAAGCTTCCTACCGCAAGTCCTAACATGAATGAAGCGACGATCATGCCTATTCCTGTGTAAACACTGCCATGCAGAATCTGGTAACAGAGGAGAATGACTATCTCCATGGATGAAGCTGTAAAACCCGTTGAGAATATGGCCTTTCTAACGATCCCGATCCGGAAAAAATATAAAATGAAGAACAGGAATACGGCAATCAAAAGTATCCTGTAGTTTTCCTGAAACATGTTAAGCCAGATATTCATCCGGTAGAAAAATGCCGTAGGTCGCAAGTCGCGGTTCACCGGAACGCTATCAATTATGCTGCCCTCTATGAAGGATAACCTCTCCGGTGTTACTCTCCCGGCGAGGTAATTTTCATTAACGTAAACCGTTTCAATGTTTCGTGAGGAGACGAGTGACGCTATATCGGAAGAGAGGGGTGAGTCAGACGCGATGAAAATATTCCTATCCCCCGGTATAATCAGGACATGCTTGAAGACCTGTTTGAGTGTATTTTTTAAGGTAGAAAGGAAGCGTGCCTGATCATCGCTGATATAATTCTCCGCCCCTGGAGTACCGAAACAGATGACTCCCCCCGGCAGTAGCTTTGATCTGGCCTCCTTGAAAAATTCAAGTGTATAAAAACGGTTGAGCTGGAGCGATCCCGGAGGAGGAAGATCGAGGATTATGCCGTCATATTTTTTATCTGTCCTTTGAATAAACTTTCTTCCGTCATCAAGATGAAGGTGAACTGCCGATGGAAAACGGATGCCAAGGTGCTTCACGCCGGAGGATATGATCGCGGGATCAAGTTCAACATAATCGAGATTTTTGACATCATACTTCATGATCTCATCAATAACGCCGGCAACACCGCCTGAAACCAGAAGGACTGACTGAACTTTCGGGAGTTGTAATAGTGCGTAATGCACGATTTCTTCATTGGCAAAGGTATTGGGAACGGAGAAGAGGTGTCCCCCGTTTTCGAAAAAAGAGGTCTGATCATGCCCCCGGGTAACAACCAGTCTCCCGTAGGGGGATTCCCGGTGATCCACTATCGTCTGGTACGGATACAACCATTTCAGGGAGATACCGTCAAGGGGCACAAACCAGCCACTATAAATAATCGATGCCAGCCCAAAGACTCCGAGAGAGCCGTAAAGCAATCTCCGGCTGAAGCCCTGTGGCGTGAGCAACAGGAACCCTGAAAGACAGAGAAATGCGGGAAGGTACAAAGCATTGAGATTATTGCAAAAACGGACAAGGACGAAGGTAAAAAGGAGACCGCCTAAGATATCGCCAATATTATCAAAAAAATAGATTCTGCCGATACTGCGGTCATCAGAACTGTTGACGGCAAGGATACCGCAGGCAATGGTAAGTAATCCCCCGGAAAGGATACAATAAGGCACGAGAAGAATCCCCGCCCAGATGATCATGGGACCGATGCCGGGAAGCTCTCCTCTGATAAACATCTCATTTCTCAAAAAGCGGATAAGGAGAATATGAAAAATGGGAAGGAAGGCAACAAGATAAAGTGACAGGCGGAGCATAAACATCTGTGCGCGAGAAGATGATATGAATTTCGCAAGCCATGCCCCCAACCCTGTAAGTAAGAGCCAGAGAGAAAAGAGGATACCAAGGACGATCTCATTTCCTTCAAAGACATTTATAAATTCGCGAATAACAGTAATCTGGGTTATTACCGAAGATATACCAAGAGCGGTAATCGCGAAGAGGACAGGAAATGTAGTGGATTTTCGTTTCATAGGTTATCTAAACCTTATAAGCTTTCAGCCGTTGTAAAGTTCCTTTGTCATTCTGAATTCATTTCAGAATCTCGTTCAGAACCCCCCATGAGACCCTGCAATTGATCCTGAAACAAGTTCAGGACATGGTTTTCTCAGGGTGACACTAAATCTGTAGCTCCCCGCCTGCAATGTTGAGCTTGCGGGAAGCAACCGTATCGAAAAAATCTTTGAGCACGATGGATTCTGTTTTGAAAGGACAAGTTACTTTTTAATATCTTGATATAAAAGCACTATGTGATATGTTTATTTTTTTGACCATGTTCACTTTTTCTTTTTTTCCCGCTTCAACTTAATCGGCTTGAACCAGAAGGAAAGCAAAACGACCATGAAAAAAATTGCCGTGAGACAGGTGATTCTCTCAAGGGTTGCTAAGTTCTCAATATAGATTATGTTTTCTATTCTTTCTATGACAAAGGAGCCGGGATAGACAGCACCGGATATATTTTTCGATTTCAGATAGACTTCAAGATAGGTTAGTGGACAAATAGTCTGTGTAATCTGCATAATGACGGCCGCAACCAGGGCAGTCAGATGAAGCAACCTCCATCTGGACAGGTTGAAATAAAAAAACACCGGAAACCCCAGAATCACAAATACGATCCACATAAAATGGATGAAAATAACAAAATCGGCAGCAACTTTATAAAACATTTCTCACCGCTAACTGGAGAGCTTCGCAAAATGTCCATGCTGTGTCATTACGAATCCGCCTTTGGCGGATGAAGCAATCTCAAACTCATGCAAAAGATGATATCATAAAAATGAATAAATTCTGGAAAATAATATCAATATCGGCCCTGGTTTTTCTTGTCGTAGCCATCTCACCGGTAAAAGGGACGTCTAAAACCGAATTTAATGAGAGGATATTTGCGGCTATGAGAAAAGAAATGGTAGACGAACAGATTGTCAGGAGGGGTATACGTAACAGAGACGTCATTCAGGCGATGATGTCTGTTCCGCGCCATCAGTTCGTCCCCGAAAAGAGGGTTCCCATGGCCTATGATGATACACCTCTTCCGATCGGTTACGGACAGACAATCTCTCAGCCCTATGTTGTGGCATACATGACGGAAATCCTCAATCTGGATGAAGAGAGCAATGTGCTTGAGATAGGAACAGGTTCAGGCTACCAGGCAGCGATTCTCTCCTGCATTGTAAAAAAGGTGTCTACAATTGAGATAATCCCGGAGCTTGCAGAATCGGCATCGCTCAGATTGGAAAAACTCGGGTATAAGAATGTTGATGTCACATGCGGCGATGGTTATTACGGCTGGCAGGAGCACGCGCCATTCGATGCCATAATAGTAACCGCCGCGGCCGGTCATGTTCCGCCACCTCTTTTGAAACAGCTCAAAAAAGGCGGCAGGATGATCATTCCGGTTGGCGGCCGCTTTATGATTCAGAGTCTGGTTCTCGTAGAAAAGGACAATGCCGGGGAAATAACCACCCGAAACCTGATGTCAGTACGCTTTGTACCCCTTACCGGCAAGCACAAGTAACTGATACTAAAGCAAGTTCAGGATGACATCCCCTCTTTGTCATTCTGAATTTATTTCAGAATCTCGTTATAGAGAGATACTGAACCACGTTCAGGATGACATTGAACATGACACCCTACCCGTCATTAAAGAAAATCCAGGTTTCCGTACTCCTTGTCTCGGCTGCCCTCATTGCCTACGAGATTCTCCTGTTCAAGATATTTTCCATACAGTACTGGCATCACTTCGCTTACCTGATTGTCAGTATTGCCCTGCTCGGCTTTGGCTCAAGCGGAACCTTTATTTTTCTATTCAAGACAAGACTGAAAAAACACTTTTCAACGGTCTTATATCTCTTCCCTCTTCTGCTGCTTCTATCCATCTGGATTAATATTTATTTAAGTTATCTGATTGCCTTCAATCCGCTTATGATAGTCTGGCAGCCGTATGAAACATTGAATCTTATCTTCATCAGCTTAGCCATGTTTACACCTTTTTTCTTCGGTGCCGTATGCATAGGACTCAGTTTTTCAGTCTGTACCGATAATATTTACAAGATATATTTTTCCAATATGTCTGGCTCTGGAATTGGAAGCCTTCTGGTACTGCTAACTGCTTTTCACCTTGGCCCCTACGAAATTATCCTCATTATTTCCATGATAATTGTTTGCGCAACGCTTGCAGTCAGGAGCAGCCGCTTGCAGACAACAGTTTCAATAATTATACTGATTGCGATAGTCCCGCTTTTCTTCATTTTACTGCATAATAAGCCCGTTTACATGAGCAAATTCAAAGACCTGTCCATTGCCAAAAGCCAGATGGGGGCAAAAATTGAGGCGGAAACATTCGGCCCGCTCGGGCTTGTCACCGTTCTGGACAGTCCCGCATACCACTACCTGCCTGATTTGAGTCTGAACTGTCCATTTAAATTGCCGAAGCAGAAAGGCCTCTTTATAAACGGAAACTCGGCAGGCGCAATCAACGAATTCACTGGAAACCTGAAGGATATCCGCTTCATGGATTACCGTACCACATCCCTTCCCTACAAGCTCTTGAACGATCCGGCAGTGCTTATCATCGGTGGAGGCGGGGGAACAGAAATTCTGAACGCAAAGTATCACAAGGCAAGGGACATCTCCGTTGTGGAATTGAACAAAGAGATTATCCGTCTTATGCAGGGAAAATATCGCCATTTCAGCGGGGGCATCTATAATCCAGGAGAGTACCGGATCTTCGCCGAAGACGGAAGAGGGTATCTTCAAAACACGAAAAAGCGATTTGATCTGATCCAGATATGTCTTCTCGAATCGATGGAGTCGGCTTCCGCGGGTGTTTACTCACTGAATGAAAACTATCTCTTTACGACCGAAGCACTGAAAACCTGCGTTGACCGCCTCAACCCAGGAGGCATTCTCAGTATATCGAGGTGGATCAAAAATCCCCCCCGCGACTGTATAAAACTTCTAACAACGGCAATCGCTGCACTTGAGGCTGAAAATGCCTCCGAATCCATTATCATGATCAGGAGCTGGCAGACGGCAACACTCTTGATAAAAAACGGCCTCTTTAACAAGGAAGAGATTGAAACTGTTAAAAAATTCTGTAAAAGCCGCCTCTTCGATCTCTGCTACTACCCCGGAATCAAAAAAGAAGAGACCAATATCGTAAACAGAATGGATGAAAGCTACTTTTTCATTGCCGCAACGAGACTGCTCTCCGGAGAAAGAGAGCAATTTTACAACGAATACCCGTTCTATATCCGGCCCGCCACAGACGACAGGCCATTTTTCGGCCACTTCTTCAAACTGGCAGTCCTGAAGACGTATCTCGCCCCGTACGGGCGAATCTCCATACCGCTTGTAGACTGGGGATATATCCTTGTCTGGACAACACTTGGCATCCTCGTTTTACTGAGCACAATTCTTATACTGGCTCCCATCAAACTGATTGGAGGCTCACCACGCGGGAAAGCACCCGTCTTCATCTATTTCGGCTGCCTCGGTCTGGCCTATATGTTCCTGGAGATGTCGTTCCTCCAGCAATTCATCAGGTATCTTTACGATCCCGTCTTCTCGGCAAGTGTTGTCATCGGATCTTTTCTTATCTATTCGGGAATCGGAAGCCTGATCGCGGGAAGGATGGGCACAATAAAACCAAAACATGTCTTTAGTGCCATATTTTTTATTGTTTTTGTTGGAATCATTTACATGAAATTCGATCAACTGCTGGAAAATACCCTGTCGGGCTTCTCTCTGTGGATGCGTATGCTTATATGCAGTATATTAATAGCGCCCCTTGCCATACCGATGGGCATTCCTTTCCCCTCCGGCTTAAGCCGACTGGCAGAAAAAGGCGAGGATATGATTCCGTGGGCCTGGGGGATAAACGGTTTCTTCTCCGTTATCGGAGCCTCGGCGACCATTCTGATCGCCATTGAATGGGGTTTTAAATCTGTAGTCTTCACCGCCCTTATACTCTATCTACTGTCAGCAGTGATTTATCGCAAGATCGGAGGGAATTGAACGACTGAGGAGGAAATGTTATGAGAGATATGATGAGTTACAAAAGTTATTATGGCTCGGTTCATTATAGCGATGAAGATCGTGTCTTTCATGGTAAAATAGAATTTATTCGCAGTCTTGTAAGTTATGAAGGCGGTGATGTAGAAGGGCTGCGTAAGGCATTTGAAGAGGCGGTAGACGATTATTTAGAGCTCTGCGCTGAAGAAAAAAATTGTAAGTGAAGCGCTTGAAAAATATTTGTCTGCGTAATTTGGCGGTCGCCTCTTGAAATAAGAATTAGAAGCTCCCGAGAAATTCCTGCCAGATTAAAATATAATAAAGCTGTATGCAATTTTTGATTTGATGATTTCGATTACGATATGGTTGAGCTACCTTCAATCTTTGATGTGACAGCATTGATAAAGGCATATAGCAGTTATCTTAAACTGAAAAATTGGCAATGGAGTTATGATATTGATTCCCTGTATGCAATTTATGGGAATAAACGAATATAAGTCAAGAGCAGGTCTGACCTCTTGCGGCCCCACCCCATTGCAGGAGGCTGCATAAAATATGACCGGGCGGAACGCTGCTTAATCCACAAGATTTGACAATAACTCATTAAAATATTCCAAGCACTCAATTTATGAATATTTAACCAGAATACCCCGTCCTGTGGACGGGGATGAATGGTTTAAGCTTGACACTAATTATGAAATCGCGGTGGCAATAGCCATGAATTCGGCGTAATGCCCCGCCTTGTAGGCGGGGATAGTCGAATTCA
>JAUSPI010000118.1 GCA_030655775.1 Syntrophales bacterium | reverse complement strand
AGTCTTGTGGAAGCCCATTGTATGTTGCGCCAGTCCTCAATGAGGTAAAACCACCGACTGGAGAGCCGGATGCGGGAAATCCGCAAGTCCGGTTCGGAGGGAGGGGCGATACAAACCAATGTATCGTTCCTACCCCTATCAGGGGGTGAGTCGGGAATGACAGGGGGTGAGTCGGGAATGACAGGCAGAAACTTCAGTGGCAAGGTAGTTAATCAAGCTCTGTTGACACATATAATGGACGATCTCACGCGGCGTGTAGTAGGCGCCCTGACCCTTGCGCAGGTTTTCGGGAAGCAGGTTTTCAAATACCTTTCCCAGCATTTCCGGATCAACGGCCACCTCTTTTTCCAGGGGCTCGTCTTCCTTAACGGTAAAGTTATAGCGGTCAAAGATATCCAGGATACCGGTGCCTGTATCTCCGGCTTTTGTCTTTTCCTTGTTTGAAAACAATTCATCAGGCAAGAGAATATTTGTATTTTCCCAATCGTATGTTGCTTCGAATAATCCGCCATTCAGGAAAGGGATTTTGCAGTCAAATTTCGGGTAATAGCTCAGATCAATTGTCGCCCGTCCTTCGGTGGTGGCCAATGCTTCGTAAAACAGATATTCCAGATAATCGTTGAAGAAGTTTTTGTTCTCCGCAATACATCTTTTTAGCAATGTCCCGAGAAATCTCTTATCACCCTGCCACCATCTTTCATCTTTGGGTACGCCCAGCCACCCTTTCTTTTGCAGGAAATAGAGGAAAACTATCTGGCCCAGCAGTTTCTTGGCAAAATTGGCGGTGTCAATGGATTTGGTTTCAAATTCCTGTTTTATCTTGCTGTCTTTTTTTAGAATGCGATCAAGCTCTTCGGTTAGTTTCTTGAATAAACCTTTATAGTCCAGATAGAATTGTTTGGTTACCGTTTCAACACTAAAGGCATCCTCCAGTTCTGAGAGGGTGGGATTTCTTGAATCATTTTTCAGAAGGGGCAACAACTGCTGCTGGGCGGTATGATTCGGCTCATTTTTGCCGACAAGGAATGAATATCTTCTTGCCGGGGTGAGTTCTTCTTTTATTTTGACTTTCCCGGATTCTGTGACCTCCTCTTTGTATTCCATTCGCACATAGGAAAAACGCCAGTCGTCTAAATCAGTAGAAGCAAAGGCGACCAGGGCCGCATCTCTTAACACACCGCCACGGCCCCCGTTTAGATACCACGCAATGAAGTTTCGCTGCCTTGTGCGGGCATGTTCAAGCGCGGCTTCCCGCTTTAGATGCACGATGAGTACGTCAATTCTTTCGCCATTTGGGTCTGTGTAAGCGCCGATGCGACGATATTGTTTAACGTGGTCTGCGAATGAATGTCTGATGTAGTTTCCATGTAAATACGAAAAGGCTTTTGATTCATCGATATCGTTAAGAAGGTTTCGTATAAAATTCGAGAAACTGCTTTCATTGAAAGGGCGGTTGAATGTATTGCTGATTAGATTTTCCGCTGCCTGTTTATCCATGATTATATTCTGCCCCTCACCCTAACCCTCTCCCACCAAGAGACTGTGTCGCAATCCCCTTTTTTGTCATTTCGAGCAAAGCGAGAAATCTTAATCGTTAGTAATGTTAATATGTTAAGATTCCTCACATTCGTTCGGAATGACATTTCCCCCTTATTTATATTGGAAAAAAGTAAAAATTTTTCTTGACAAAAACCGAATTATTGTTAAACTACATTCGCAAGGTGCGCAATCATCTTGCAGAATTCCAACGCTTAAGGGCTCAGTTATTGAGTCCTTTTTGCTTTTGTGGCCTTTATTTCTTTCCAGTCAAAAACTCAGACAGAATAACCTCTCTTTTAGTCGAAGAAACCTGCTGTCCCGGTCTTTCTGCATCCAGAATATTATAGGGAATGGTTTTCTTTAGTATCGACAGGACCTTCAGGGGATTGGTTTCTTTTTCGATCTTTTTCTTGATGCCCTTGGTAGTATTCTTTGGAATCACACCGTCCTCATATCCTCTCAGAATAAGTCTGACATATTCATCGTCATCATCCGTAAAACCCTGGTATTTTCGGAATTCTTTTGCCTTCAAACGCATGATGACATAGCGTTCATTGGAAAGCCCGCCACGTCCGCCTGATCCTTTCGGTTCAAAGTCTTCGCCTGAAGTGACAAAGCGGAACTGTTCTTTGTTGTCTTTTAGCATCGGATAGAATTGCTTTGGTATTTTCTCCCGTTTTGTATCTTCATCACATTTTAGGATATCCGCGGCTTCAAAGAAGGTGCATTCCCTGGAACCATTCCCGCCCGACATAAAGAACTTTTTCAATTTGCCTTTGCGAAAGAAGGTAATCAACTGATCGTTTTCCGTGTTGAATTGTCTGGCGGAACGCGCTTTCTTTGGAAGGTTTTTAATTTCTTCAAAAAGAGCGGGGGAATTGTCGCGAATATCCCGGATAAACTTCAGATATTTTAACTCGGATTGTACTTCTTCATCATCGCCCGCATATGTCTTTTTGTCCGCAAGCTTTTGATACAGTGAATCTCCGAATAATTTATGGGACGATACGACTTCTTCATCGGTAAGATATCTTGCGTCCTCTCCCAGGGTATCGTGGAAGGCCTGGATCTTGGATTTGATATTATCTTCCAGGCCGATATGCCTGTCTGATTGGTCCGTGGGGAAGAAGTTGAATACATAGATACTCTTATGTTCGGTTCCTACACGATTCACCCGTCCCACTCTTTGAAGCACTTTTGTCGGATTCCAGGGCAGGTCATAATTTACTACGATATTCGAACGGTGCAGGTTGATGCCTTCCGCAAGAATGTCGGTGCTGATAAGAATCTGCAGATCGTCGTTTTGGGTCCTGTGAGTGGGATCGTAATTTTCCTTGATAATGCGCCGCGCGTCTGTAACCGACTTTTTGCCTTCCGCAGTCTGTCCGCCTTCGCTGGAGTAAAACAATACCTTGTGTGGAAATCGCGCGCTGAGATTATCATAGAGATAATCGCCCGTTTCCTTTGATTCTGTAAAGATGATAAGCTTCTTGTCTTTCAGCTCATTATTTGTTTTTAGATCATCAATGAAGGTCTCTATCTTCGGATCCGAATCGACAACCGACCACAGATCGCGGATTACTTTCAGTAATTTCAAGTCAGCCTTGAGGTCTTCTATAAATTCCGGCCTGAACTGTCCCGCGTCATGCCGGCTTATCCTTTCCTGCTCTATGAATTGATGTATCTTGTCCTCGTTGTCTTCATCCAATAGATCGTAAACGTCAACAGTCTTGCTGATATAAATCGTTCCCTTGTTGAACATATCAATGAAATTAACGTAAGATTCAACAAAACGAGAGATTGTCTTACGAAACGCATGAAAACTGCTTTCAAGCCGTTTCACCAGAATGACCTTCATGAAACCGCCGACATTGCGCTGGCTTTGCTTTTCAAGTTCAGAAACCTCTTCTTTCAGATATAGTAGGGGTGTGTAGCGGGCGTATTTGAATCTTTTCAGTAATTCTATGGTGTTATTGAAGGTTGTGTTTATCTCGTCATCGAATTCATAAATGATTCGCCGCGGGTCTTCAACATCCGGGAAGAACAGGCCCTGCTCATCAATATCCCTGTTGAAATACTTTATAATTTCAGACCGCGTCCTCCGCACCATCGTATATTTGAGGATATTCTCCCTGATTTTTCCAGAACCTTCCTTGATGGCGCTAATGTATTCCGGGTCTGATTTTTTGATATTCTTGAGCCTGTTCGTAAGACTCTTAAAGAATTTTTCAAGATTCGGCGCTCCCGGAATTGTTGATTTCTTGGGAATCTGAAAGAGTTTCAATTGGCTTAGAATATCATCAAACGTATTGTTCAGAGGTGTCGCGGAAACCAGAATGACTTTTTTGCCGTGGCAGATCTGATGAATCATTTCAAAGCCCTGGGTATATTCATTCCTGAAACGGTGCGCCTCATCAATGAATATATAATCGTATTTTTCCGTTCCATCCTTTATGATTTGATCAAGTTTACCGAGAGATTCCACCTTTGTCTTTTTGATCCCAAAGTCAAAAAATGTCTCTTCCCAGTAGTCCTTGAGCACGGGAGGACAGATAACCAGCTTGCCGCCGGGCAACTGTTGAGCCAGCATGGCGGATATAAATGTTTTCCCCAGACCGACGACATCGGCCAGAAATACACCGTTGTAAGCATCCAGAATTTTTTTGGCGGAGACGACTGCCTGTTTTTGATATTCAAGCTCCATAAAACCTTCAGGCAGGTCCAACTCAATCTCCTCATCCAGATTGATATCTTCCTTCAGGTATTCGTAGAGCATTTTCAGGTAAAGATGATAGGGGATGATCGCGTCATTGAGCCAGGTTTTGCTCCGGATGGTATCAACATATTCCTGTGAAATGTTTACGCCGTCTTTCCACAGGTTTTCAAATTGCTTGAGGGCGAATTCAACATCAACCTTGTCTTTTAATTCGACGTTGAATTCCCTGTTTGCAATAAGGCCGCTCTCTGAAAAATTGCTGGAGCCGGTGATTACCCTGCCAAAGTCCAGCTCATCTTTTTTAAAGCGGCTGATATAAACCTTGGCGTGGATGTTTTCACTTGGATAGGCACGAAGTTCCATCTTTTTCCCGTTGCCGCCGTTGGCCATGTCCTGGTCTTTGTTGGGGCAATCGGCAGTCAGAAATTCCAGGAATTTTCTTATTCCGATTTCGGTCTCATAAGAGTCTTCCGATTCACCCATTTCGGATGCCGTCTGTTCGCTGAACATACGTTTTGTTCTGCTGTGCGATTCGAAATCGAATTCTCCCCTGGATCGTGTCTCTTCGATAATTTCATAGGCTTTCTGATCAACATTCAACCCGACTAAAATTCTGATCTTATCAATGGATTCAAATGACTCGTACAATTGATGGAATCCACTGGTGCGGAAGTACCCGACCAATACATCGAAGCATTGTACGTGTTTTAATGTCTTTCTGAACCGGTCAAGCAGCGCATAACCCGGTTCATTTGTGAAGAAGGTGGTATCGGTAATCATCTATTTGTTTCCTGTAAAGATCATTGATAGTTTAATATCTGGCATCTTTTGGACATTTCTTGTGTTAGAAAGAAAAGATCGTTTGTTGTTTAGGTCATGTTACCTTCTTCTGTTTTGTTAACAGCTTTTTTATAGTTAACAAAAATAGTTGGAATGTCAAGGAATATCAGAAGCTTTTAACTTGGAACGGCTTTCCCTATTTATTCCCAATGTTAAAGAAGTACTTGTCAAACCACTTCTGCTCCTCTATCATCTTCCTCCTCTGGTGTGACAGCTTCTGGAGAACATGGGGCTCTCCGGGGAAAACGTACAGCTCGACAGGAGCACTTCCATACTTCTGAATCCCCCGGTAGGTAATCCAGACCTGGCTTGGAGGAACGTTTATGTCCTCGGAACCGATGAACATTATCACGGGAGTCACGACTTTCCTTGCATCGTAGAAAGGCGCCTTCTCCGGATTCTTATAGAGACCGGGATTCTCTATCGGGCTGGCACCCAGGTAGTACTCGCACAGAGAATAGCCCACGTAGGATTGGCCCCAGTACGATACCCACTCGGCTCCTCCCGCCCCGCATGAAGCCACTTTGAACCTCTGGTCATGGGCAATCAGTGCGTTCGATAGAATGGAGCCCTGGGACCAGCCCATGGTGCCGAGCCTGTTTTCGTCAACCATCCCGAGTTCAACAAGGCGGGCTATGCCCTTTTCAATGTCCTCTATGGGGTATTCGTACATCTTGCCATCGCGAATAGACCGGGAAAACTCCAGTCCGTAGCCGTAACTGCCATGATAGTTGGGATCAAGTACAAACGCTCCCTTCTGTGTTATGATGTGGTACGGCAGCATCCAACCAAGCAGCGTCCACCGGTCCCTGATGCAGTCGAGGGGCCCACCGTGGAGGTTCAGCATCAGAGGATACTTCTTCCCGGGGTCGTAATCGGCCGGGTAATAGAGCATTCCTTCTACGGCCTCACCGAGGGCTCCCTCCCAGGTTATCGCCTCCGCTCCGGGGAAGGACTTTCCTTTGTATTGAGGATTGAGGTTCGTATACGGCTTTGGGTCTTTGATGCTATCGCCATCGACAGACGCAACGTACCACTGGGTGGGCTTGCTTGCCGTCGAATGCTGGTAGAAAACGGTCGTGCCATCCCGAGTGGTTTCTATTGAGAAGATGTTTCCCTGATGGGCCGTCTCCATAATCCGGCGCTCGTAGCCGTTCTCATTCTTCACGTACCGCGCGAGCTTTGGATGGCAGCCATCTTCCAGGATTGCCAGAAAGCCGTTGCCGGTGGGACTGACCTTCGACATCTGCATCAGGCCCCGTTCCCAGCCGAGATCCAGGTTCTTCTCATCGCCGGACAGGGCATCATATGTCCACAGATGATCAACATAAGCAAAGATGAACTTGTCCTCAGCAAACGCCTCGGTTGCGAACAAGGTCTTCGAATCGGGCGACCATGCCCAGTTTTCCACCGCTTTTATCACGGAGAAAATCTGCTTCTCCTCGCGCCGGTCGATTTCATAGATGAAATATCTGAAAGGAATGTCCTGATAGTACTGTGACTTCGACGACGCCGCTTTCGTCCTGCACAGAAATACATGCTTGCCGTTTGGGGACACGGAAAGAGCCAGGGTGTTGTCATCGTTCTCTGTTAACCGCTCGGTTCGCCCGCTGGACAGCTCCAGCCTGAACAGACGGACCGGCGTTTCACAGTATTGCGTTACGCGAATAGTATCGTCTTTCTTGCTCGAAGCTTCCTTCGCGCTTCCGTCCGTCGTGATGTACAGAATCGCTTCAGTTCCCGCCCAGCCGAAGTCGTTGACTCCGCCCGGTACATCCGTTAACTGTTTCATGGCGCCGCTTTCAGGCGTCACGCTCCATACCTGGGCACCGGACGCGGTCGTAACGCCTAAAAATGCTATCGCTGTACCCCTGGTGACCATTTGAGACCGCTGATCGACATGAATTGAGAGCCGGCAAGCTGCTTTGTGCTGATATCATCCACATTTGTCACGGACAGAGCGAAGAGCGGAAACTCTTTCCCTTCCACATAACCTGCTTTTACCCAGGCTACGCTTGCGCCATCCGGGGACACCGCCTGTTCGGTAACAGATTCCATGTATAGCAGGTCGTCGATAGATATTTTCTGCGACTCGCCTATTTTCCGGCCCGGTTTCTTGGAGGGGTCCTTCAGCTGAAGATTTAAAGACCCGCACCCCACCAAACAGATAATGGTGAGGAGCGAAACCAGGGCAAGAGCAATGAACAGGGCAATACTCTTCGGTCGGTGTTTACCCCAGGAATCCCGTTCAGGTGGTTTGCTTGCAGGACCGCCAATCGACATGACCATAATTGCTTCCCCCCTTATTGTTCAATAGACCGGCATTCCCTATATGACTTTCCCGACGCAGTGATTTCAGCATTAATCGATTTAGACAAGGTAGATAAGGTAGTGATTTTTCGTAACGTGAGTATATGGAGAGAAGATTTGTGTGTCAAGTGGATTTTGGCAGCAAAATATTGGGTGATTGCCTGTTATTGGGTGAGAGTCGTATCGCGGAATAAACAGGGACAGCTGTCCCTGTTTATTCCGGCACATGGTTTGTCCATGGCACCCTTATTGAGGGAGGAAAAGCGAATTGAGCTGGAAGCTATGCTGGAGAAGTATGGTGGTTGGGGAAATATTGAGTTAGACATTGTCTTTCTTGAAAACTTTGAGCTCATCCGGGCTAAATACAATGTTTCTTCCAACCCTTTTATGTTTTATGGTTCCTGCTTTAACCCACCGCCTCAAAGTAACCTCGGCTACCCCAAGATATTCGGCAGCTTCTTTAACGGTAAATGGCGACTCTCTGATTTCGTCAAAGACTTCAGCGTGGTTGTATAAATCTTTCTCAAATCCTTGTCTTGCTATCACAGTAAATAATTTTTCTCTTTCTTTTAATGGCATATCTAAAATTTCTTTATAAACTTTCTCAGCAGTAATCATTATGATTCAACCTCCCTTAGATATTTCTTGAGTTCACGATAAAAATTCTCATGGGGACCTATTATGAAAAACACTATTTCATCCTCTTGAAAGCGATAGGCAATCAAAAACTTCTGTTTTCCATAAGAAAATTTATGAACTCGAAAATCTACCAAATCCCCTTTTTTCGATTTTCCTATATCAGGATTTATTGCTATTTTCTCGACTTCATCCTCGGTGAATATGGGCGAGAACATTGTTTGTAGAAAGGATAGCACGGGGTTTTGATAGATGGGGTCAAAGAAGAGTTTTTCCCGACGAGCTATAAGTGCGGATGGATAACGGGAATTTCTTGCCCCGTGCTTTACGCTGCCTCGTAATAAATAATTGATACTTCGGAGTGCAGCTCTTCGATACGGTCAAGAAGCGTTTCAACATTGCCGGCGACATGACTTTTCATATATGCCTCACCGCAGTCTGAACAGATTTCAGCAGGCACGTTTTTGATAATGGCAACTTTTTCTCCCATTAAAAACGGCAGGGTTGTAATACCGTCATCCATTCCCCCACCGCATAAGGGACATTTTTTGTATTTATTTTTTTCTCTTTTTCCAACCATCTTCCCACCTCTCTGCGGACGGTCTATAAACAGTGACAATTAATATTCTGTCAAAATCCTCATCCAATGCTACGACAACATGAACAGGTTCTTCATTAATAAATCCAAGAACCAGGCAATCCGGCAACGGACGTCCTGTCACGTGGTAATCTTCAACGAGAACGCAATTTTTGAGGGCATCCTCTACCTGTGATTTTCTCAGTCCCTCAATCCTCAGCTTCTTGACAGCATGGAATGACCACAACATCTTTTCATTTATTGCTGCAATATGTTCACTGGCCTTCTCGCGAATAAACAATCGTTTCTTTATCTTATTCATACCATTTCAAGTTCATGTCATGATCTCAATAGAGCTATTTAGGATTTCACTATAGCATATTAAATGAATTTTGATGAGAAAGTTTTTATTGCTTGCGTACTAATATCAAATCGCCTTCCTTCGCCCAGTTGGCGGGCACCCACAATTCCCACGCCGTGATTAGTTTATCCGCCGACATTGACGGATCAATCTTTGTGTTTCTTTGTATTTCAAGTGCAGAAACAACTTCTTCAGATTCATTTGTACGCAACCATTGTTCAATCAAGGAAAGATACTTTTGAATTCTTAATGAGAAGATTTTTTTGCAATATATGGAATTTACAGAAGCTTGATAAAACCTTCTACAGTTAGGCCTACCTGACGAATGATAGCGCGTATGGAGGTATTGGTTCGCCATGAGTTTTTAAGCTTTCCAGATATGCGGCAATTGCTTCCTGGATATTTTGCAAAGCTTCTTCCCGAGTACTGCCCTGTGGAATACAACCGGGCAGTGCCGGCACTTCAGCAACAAACATGCCGTCTTCGTCTTGCTCAATTAAGGCACGATATTTCATTTGAGTTCCTGTAAAAATTTGTAGTTAAGTGTTATTTAGATTGAAATATATCAATAACCAAATGAATTGTAAAGGTTTGATTTTATGGCAGGAACACGGACAAACAATACCGGATCAAGGTCCGGCACGGACAAACAAGTTTGTCCATGGCACCCTTTTTGTTATTGTTTGTCCGTGGTGCCCTTTGAGGAGGTTTATTTGCACGGACAAACAATACCGGATCAATGTCCGGCACATGGTTTGTCCATGGCACCCATTTTGTTCTGGGCAGAAATTTTTTTGAAAAAAGTGAAAATGTGTGTATAACGGTATAACATGTTGAAAATAAAAGACGGGATTTTTGGCTATGAACAGCTTCCGGGAAACCATCCAGTTTTATCTTGTTGACTCGAAGACACCGCTGGGAAAACTGATCGATATATTCATAATAATCCTCAACTTTGTAATATGTGCGATTCTTGTCGTTGAGACATACGATGTATCCGAGGCGGTGCACAGCCTCCTGTGGAATGCGGAAGTTATAATTGTGGTTTTCTTCATCATCGAGTACGTAGCGAGGCTCTATGGATCGCGGGACAGGCTGAGACAGTTGGTCGATATTTACAGCGTGATAGATCTCATAGCAATCCTGCCTACAGTGGCGCTTCTTGTGTTTCCGGTCTTCGGCGTTGCACTCAATGTAGGGTTCATCCGTCTGATAAGGGCTTTCCGTGTCTTCAGGATCTTCAGGTTTTTGCGTTATGCCGCGGACCCGGATTTCTTCTTCGGAAGTATCACCGTGCATTTTTTGAAGGTTGTACAGCTTCTGATTACAATATTCATGATATTTTTCATCTCTTCAGGCCTCTTTTATACCGTTGAAAGTGCAGTCAACCCTCACGTCCGGAATTTCGGTGACGCCTTTTATTTCACGGTAGTGACCCTTACAACAGTCGGTTTCGGTGATATTATTCCGCTTTCGGAAGCGGGACGCATGGTAACGGTACTGATGATAATTTCAGGGATTATTCTTATACCCTGGCAGGCAAGCCGGCTTGTAAGGGAGTGGATACATATCGCATCGAAGCAAGACATTACCTGTCCGCAATGCGGCCTTCGTTACCATGACAAGGATGCATCACACTGTAAGAGCTGCGGGCATGTTATCTATCAGGAACACGAAGACGTTTAGTTTTGAAGCATTCGTAAAAAGTTTTTTTATCACCCAAAATCATGTCCTGAAGTTGTTTCAGGATCATTCAGGGTCTCTAACTTGCTGAAATAATTAGATGCTGAAACAAGTGAGATCCTGAAACGAGTTCAGGATGACAAATGGTGCAGTTTATGACTTTTTACGGGTACATTAGTTTTGAATAATTGGTTTTTCTCGTGACAATGCTTGCATTAAAGCCGTGGCAGGAGTATAAATAGTGAATTCTTGTAGAAAAGGAGAAAAAGGATGAAAATAATGAAAAGAGCGCTGATTTTGTTGCTGGTTTCCGTGTTCATGTTCACGGCAGTTCCGGTATTTGCCGGAGGAGAAACACCACAGGAAGTGTTTTATTCCCTGGACGTGAACAAGGATGGGAGGGTTATCAAAGAAGAACTGAGGATCATCTATCCTAGTAAGACAGTTTTGGAAGAAAAATTCATTATCTTTGATAAAGACGGCAATGGTTATGTCGAATTAGATGAATTTATTGAAATTTATAACAAATAACGACGAACATTCAGCGTCCGACATTTAGCCCTGAATGAAAAGCGGCTGTTTATTAGA
This sequence comes from Syntrophales bacterium, assembly GCA_030655775.1. Lineage (NCBI taxonomy): Bacteria > Pseudomonadati > Thermodesulfobacteriota > Syntrophia > Syntrophales > Syntrophales bacterium. The sequence continues at coordinate 136 of JAUSPI010000118.1, read as the reverse complement.
GTCTTTATTCACAACAACTGCGTTTTTTGCGCAGATGTTGGTACCAGTTCAAACAGCAAGATTTAGTTAAGAGTGTAAAGTGAACTAAAGTGAGCTAAAGTGCCTAAAGTTAAAAAATGCGCTTTCAGCGCAGCCT
>JAUSPI010000117.1 GCA_030655775.1 Syntrophales bacterium | reverse complement strand
GTCTGGTATGCACTGGACAGTTCGAGGAGCAAATAATATTATTGCCTTACGTTGTTGTATCCTCAGTAATCGATGGGAAGATTTTTGGGAGTACAGAGCCTGTGGATAAAATATGTTACCCATAAATTTGTCGTACACCCTTTTTCCAAATAGCGCTTGCTTTTTAGCTCCCAGTTTCTTAACATATTCCGATATACAATTGATATGGAAGCTTTGAAAAACTGATAAATATGGTTTTGAGAGCGAATTGAGATTTTTTGCAAACCATTAAAGCTCTCTCTGCAGCAAGCTGCAGAGGAGGGTTTAAACGTAAGGAACAATTCTGTTACATTTGCTTGCTATGCTCGCTGTGCACTTTCTTGATCGAAACGTATTAATTTCAAAATGAAAGTCGATGGAAGTTTGGTGGGTATCCTTTCAAAAAGGAATCTTTTTTAAAAGTCTCATTGTAAGGATTTTAATGTTAAAAAAATTTTTTCTTTTACCAGTATTTTTGGCATATTTCCTGTTAATTCTCGTTCCTGTCAGATCTTATTGTATGGAAGCGAGAGTAACAGATTTTTTAGTGACGAATACTGCCGATGATGTACTGGTTTACTTCAGAGTGACTAACTGTTTTACAGAAGATATGGAAAAGGCTGTCTTGGCCGGCATACCCACTACTTTCACTTTTTTGCTGGAATTGTACAAAGAACGGGGATACTGGTTTGATAAAAAAGAATACCGTCGGGAGATAAAGCACACTATTAAGTATGATAATGTAAAAAAGATCTTCTATGTTTCGCTTGCCGAAAATGGAGGAAAACCGATGGCGTTCAGTGATTTTGATGAGGCAAAGAGGGCCATGGCGGAGCTGAACGGTGTAGCTATTGTCCCTCTTAAACTCCTAAAAAGAGAAGGGCAATACCATATAAGAGCGAAAGCACAGTTGGACAAGGTACGTCTGCCTTTTCGCATGGAATATGTTTTATTCTTTGTTTCCATGTGGGACTTCGAAACAGATTGGTATAAACAGGGGTTCGTCTATTGATGGATATCAAGGAATCGAGAAGACGTCGCAGGGAACGGATTATAATTGCTGCAACTATAGTTATTATAGTTGTTCTTACTTTTGTCGAAAGTCATCTTTCCCAAACGGAGACGCTTCTTCCTGTTTCAAATGATGTATTGATCTTTGGTCTTATCAACATCAACATTATATTGGCTCTTTTTCTCATATTTTTGATTATGAGAAACATTGTCAAGCTCGTTTTTGAGCGAAAACGGGGTGTCCTCGGTTCTAAACTCCAGACTAAACTTGTTGTGGCCTTTGTGAGCCTGTCTTTAATTCCTACCGTGGTTCTCTTTCTGGTTTCAATTAATTTTCTTTCTTATAGCATAGATAACTGGTTTAACATTAAGATAGGCGGTGCTCTCAATCAATCCCTGGAAGTTGCCCAGACCTATTATCAACAGTCTGCTGATAGTGTGAACTATTATGCAAAGCAGATCAGTTCCGATATTACAAGTAATAAATTGTACGAAAAGGGGAAAAGAGATTATCTTAAAACCCTGATGGAACAAAGACAGAAAAGCTTCAAACTGGGATTGATAGAGATATATTTTGATAATCAGAAGGAAAAATTACTTGTCATAAGTCCAGACAATCCGGATATCACACCAATAAAACTTTCTCCTAAGATTCTCGAAGATGTATATATGGGAAAGGAGGTTTCAACAGTACAGTCCACAGGTGCCGGTGATTTCATAAGTGCCATGGCACCAGTATATTCCAACCTCAGCCCGAGAGAGGTTATAGGGGTGGTTATTGCGGGTTTTTATATTAGTAAGGATCTTGTTGATAAAATGGCCGTCATTTCTAAAACATCTGAAGAATACAAACAGTTCAAACTTCTAAAAACTCCAATAAAATCAAGTTATATTATCACTTTTTCGATTGTAACACTTTTGATTATTTTTTCTGCTACCTGGTTTGGTATTTTCTTAGCTAAGGGGATTACGGTTCCAATCCAGGATCTGGCAGAGGCGACTGAAGAAATAGCTAAAGGGAATCTTGGCCATCAAATAGATGTTGTGGCCGATGGCGAAATAGGAGTTCTTGTCGATTCCTTCAATCAGATGACTAAAGACCTGAAAACGAGTAATGAAAGTTTGGAGCAGGCGAATATAGATCTTGAACAGCGTAGAAAATATATGGAAACGGTTCTCCGTAATGTTTCGGCAGGAGTTGTTTCTATAGACAGGGACGGGGTAATAACTACCATAAACAGTGTTGCTGAAAAAATGCTGGACATAAAAACTCAAAAGGTTTTGAACAGGAAATATGAAGATGTTCTGAAAACTGAGCATAAGGTTCTGGTAAGTGATTTTCTGAAAGAAATGAGGAAGACCGAAAGCGGTTTTAAGGAGAAGCAGGTACAGTTGATGCTCAGGGACAGGGTGCTGACGGTTTTGGTAGCCGCTGCAACATTAAAGGATGATGACGATAATTATATGGGCATGGTGGTCGTGTTTGAGGATTTGACACAGGTAAAGAAGGCCGAGAGGATAGCGGCATGGCGAGAGATTGCAAAAAGAATAGCTCATGAGATAAAAAATCCTTTAACGCCTGTTCAGCTCTCCGCCCAGAGATTGCAAAGAAAATATGGCGACAAACTGGGTGATGATGGATCTGTATTCCGAGAATGTACAGGGACGATAATAAATCAGGTAGAGGTTCTAAAGAGTTTAGTCAATGAATTCTCCCGGTTTGCCAGGATGCCTGTTACCAAACTTGCTCCGGGTGACCTGGGTGAGGTTATAGCAGATTCCATAACTCTCTTTCAGGACGCCCACAAAGGCATATCATTTGATTTTCAAAACGGTTCCAATATACCTAAATTGAATCTCGATGCAGAGAAGATAAAGAGAGTCATGGTTAATCTTTTAGATAATGCCGTTGCAGCGGTTAATGAAAACGGAAAGATTGAAATTAAAACCTCATACGATAAAGTGTATCGTAAGGTCATGGTACAGGTCATTGATAATGGTTGTGGTATACCCCCGGGTGATAAGATGAAGTTGTTTGAACCATATTTTTCCACAAAAAAGTCGGGGACAGGTCTTGGTCTTGCTATAGTAAGTTCAATTATATCAGATCATAATGGTACTGTTAGCGTAAGGGATAATAGTCCGAAAGGAACAATAATAACATTTGAATTGCCGGTTGCTTAGTAAAAGTGTAAAGTGAACTAAAGTGAGCTAAAGTGCCCAAAGTTAAGGATTTTGATCATTTAACTTTAGATCACTTTAGACACTTTTGGCTTAAGAGGGAAGTATGTATAAAACAATACTAATTGTAGATGATGAAGAGAGTATCTGTCAATCGCTAAAGGGAATTCTTGTCGATGAAGGCTATGAAGTTTTTATTGCAAAGAGCGGAGAGGAATCCCTCAAAATCATAGAGGAGGAACTGCCTGATCTTGTTCTTCTTGATATCTGGCTTCCGGGGATCGATGGAATTGAAACACTCAAGATTATTAAGTCAGATTTTCCACATATACAGGTTGTTATGATGTCAGGACACGGAACGATAGAAACTGCCGTAAAATCAACAAAATTGGGAGCATTTGACTTTATTGAAAAACCGCTCTATTTGGATAAAGTCGTTCTGATTGTAAATCATGCTTTGGATCTGGTTCGCCTGGAAGCTGAAAATAAATTATTAAAGCAAAAATTTGCTCAGGATTATGAACTTACAGGAAGTAGCAATTCCGTTAGAGATTTAAAAGAATTAATCGGAATTATTGCCCCGACCAATGCCTGGATATTGATAATGGGAGAAAATGGTACGGGGAAGGAACTCGTTGCAAGATCGATACATAGGCAGAGCAAAAGATCGCAAAACCATTTTGTTGAAGTAAATTGTGCTGCCATACCAGAAGAATTGATAGAAAGTGAACTTTTTGGACATGAAAAAGGGGCATTTACAGGAGCCACAGAAAAAAAGAGGGGAAAGTTTGAGTTGGCACATAAAGGCACTATGTTTTTAGACGAAGTGGCAGATATGAGTCTGAAAGCCCAAGCAAAGATTCTCAGAATTCTTCAGGAGAAAAAAATTGCAAGAGTTGGGGGTACAAAGGTTATTGAAACTGATGTTCGCGTGCTGGCTGCAACGAACAAAAATCTTGAAAAGGAAATGGAGGAAGAAAGGTTCAGGCAGGATCTCTACTATAGATTAAATGTTATTCCTATTAGAATTCCTCCTTTAAGGGACAGAAAAGAGGATATTTCCCTTCTTGCAAATCATTTTTTGAAAGAGTTTTCACTTAAAGAGAGCTCTAACAAAAAAACTATTACAGAAGATGCGCTGGAAATATTGATGGATCACGACTGGCCGGGAAATGTTCGAGAGTTGAAAAATGTTGTAGACCGGCTGGTTATAACTGTCCCGTCTGACGTTATTTCTGGTGACGATATTCCCTTTTTATTGAAGCAAGATCGGAGCGTAAAGCCGGATGATTCATTTTTCTCTTTCGATTCGTTAAGGATGGCAAAGATAGAATTTGAAAAGAGATTTATTGCCGGAAAGCTTCGAGAGAATGATGGAAATGTTTCAAAAACAGCCGAGTTGATCGATTTAGAAAGGAGTAATCTTCATAGAAAAATTAAAAGCTACGGTTTGGAGGTAAAAAAGGAATAGTCACTACTCAGGCATGAGTAGTGACGAGGAACAAAGTGACAAAGGTTCACCCTGTTAAATAGGGGGTTCCCCTTGGGAAATTTAACAGGGCAGGCAGAGACACAAAGAAAGAAAAGAAGAACGAACAGAACAGTGACTATTTTTTTATAAGATTATCATTAATTTTGTCATGCAGGAGTTGAGATGAAAGTTTGTTCCCCAAAAGACCTACACGTATGGCCACGGTAGTTACATTCTTTGCCTTATATTTGACTGAAATATGAACCTTCTCGCCGTCTATCACGGCATCAATCGTTCCCTGACTTATTTCTTTGTATGGTTCTACTTCGATACCATGTCGGTCCGCGACGACTTTCTCACAGGCAACCCATACCCTGTCAAAAGAAAAGTAATAGTCTGTAGCCATCTCACCTTTTACATAAAAGTAAGTTCCAGAACCTGCACCACCGGCCGCTACACCGATGGGAATAGCATAACAACCCGTAACAGCAAAAACGCCAGCTATAAAAAATAAAAACCAGGTTTTTCTTTTAAGCATTATCTTCTCCTTATTTTAATTATCCTTTATTCTTTTCTTCTTCCCCAAAGTCTTTAAGACTTGTGGCAAGGATTTTCAGTCGTTCATCGACAAGGAAATTTACCGTATTTTCCGGACATTTACCGTCTTCATTTATCTCCCCCGCTTCGACATCGGTGAGGATTGTAATACCTTCATCTATAGTATTCACAGGATATACATGAAATTTTCCTTCGGAAACGGATTGTACGACATCTTTTCTTAACATAAGATCGGGAGCGTTCAGTGCAGGGATCATTACCCCCTGTGTTCCTGAAAGCCCCCTGGCCTTGCAGACATCGTAAAATCCTTCAATCTTCTGATTTACGCCCCCTATCGGCTGAATTTCCCCCTTCTGGTTTACGGAACCTGTAACCGCTATATCCTGTCTTATAGGAAGATTTGAGAGACTTGACAGAATTGCATAGATTTCTGTTGATGAAGCGCTGTCTCCATCTACTCCCCCATAAGACTGTTCGAAGCATATGCTGGCACTCATAGTTAATGGTTTATCTTGAGCATATTTCCTTCTGAAGTATCCTTCAAGGATTAGCATTCCCTTGTCATAAGTCTTGCCTGAAAGTTTGGCTTCTCTTTCTATATTGATAATGCCGGCTTTCCCCATGGATGTTTCTGCCGTGATCTTTGAAGGTTTTCCGAAGGCGTAATCCCCCATATCATAGACAGAGAGACCGTTTACCTGGCCTACTTTCTCTCCGTCAATATCTATCATAATCGTTCCATCTTCAATCATTTCCTGGATCTTGTCTTCAATGAGGCTTACCCGATCGATTTTTTCGGTGTAAGCAATGTCAACATATTTATCCGTGACAATATTACTTTCTTCCTTTCTTGCCCAGTAACTTGCTTCCCTTACAAGATCCGCTACGTCGCTGAATCTGGTGGATAATTTCTTTTGCTTGCTCGTTAATTTAACCCCAAACTCAATGACTGCTGCTACTGCCCTTCTGTCAAACTGGAGCAGGTTTTCCTCCTCGATGATCATTTTAATGAAACTGGTATAGCAAGCTATATTTTCTTTTGTCTTGGGCATTTCTGTATCGAAATGCGCCTTTGTCTTGAATATTTTTTTAAAGTCCTCTTCTAAGTTGTAAAGAAGATGGTAGAGATGATCGTCTCCTACCATTATGACCTTGACATCTAAGGGGATCGATTCCGGTTTTAAAGCGGTAGATGCCATGCTGAACGGATCATAGGGTTGCATAATTAAGAGCCTGTTTTTGAGAGTTCTTTTAAGGAATGGCCATACCCCCGGTTCAATCAGGGACTCTAATGCGTTAAAGACAATGTATCCGCCATTAGCCCGGAGGAGAGAGCCGGCCTTGATCCGAGTAAAATTTGTTCTCCAGAAACCCGACCTGTCAACTTCCCTCTCCACGGTACCGAACAAATTTTTGTATGTGGGGGCCGTTTCTATGATTACAGGGAGTTTATCGGTTTGAGAGTTGTCAACCAGGACGTTGACTTCATACTCAATAGGTTTTTCTTTTTGTTGTGAAGGAAAGGGGGCTGGTATCATCTGTTGTTGCTGCTGTTCTTCGTATTTTTCTTCAAACTGTTTGAGATTTGAAAGGATATGTTCCTGAACCTCATCTAAATAATTCTTTACTTTTTCGTTATTGCCGTCGTATTTGATTCTTATATCCGAAACAATTCCACTTACCACAGGAAGGCCGTATTTGTGTTCAAGAGACGCAATTTCTTTGAGGATCTCTTTTTCAATCTGCCGTGTTTCCCTCATAAGAACGTCGAGTTCAATTCTGTAATCGCTCAGCTTTTCTTTTATTTTTTCCAAGGCCTCTTTGTCAAATTTACCCTGCTGTGCAAGGTCTTCTAATTGCTTGATTAGGGTCGGTTTTCCTTCATAAAGAGGCGCAATGTCCTGTTTTGTATAAGGTCCAATTTGAAATTGCACCAGTTGCAGGTTTTCCTTTGAAAGCTTTTCGTTGAATTCTCTTATCAATTCTTTCTGCTTTGTCCTGTAGTTATTGGCAAGCTGTTCAGATTCCTTTTTGAACTCCTCACTGTCAAAAATTAGAGGAATATCTTTTTTTATATGCGAGACAAGTTCATTCATGTCATTTTTAAGTTTTCTGCCCATTCCTGCAGGAAGCATTATGACTCTGGGCATATCAGGATTCTTGAAATTATTCACATAACAGATGTCGTCCGGGATTTTCTTTTTGAGATCGAGTTGATTAAGGAGGTTTTTTATTGTAGATGTCTTTCCGGTTCCTGTCAGACCCGATGCATAGATATTGTAACCGGGGCTATCTATTTCAAGACCCATGCTGATTGATTTTATTGCTCTGTCCTGTCCTATGATTTCTCTGCTGTACTCACACTCTTCGGTGGTTTCGAAGCCGAGGGAATCAGGATCGCATTTCCATCGCAATTTTTCCGGGGGGACTTCTTTAAAACCGGGCAGTTTATTCATTTTTTCTCCTGATAAACGTATAACATTCTCATTTTAATAGTTATATAATTTATACTTTCTAAATTGTCCATATTTTTATTTGAAGTAAAAACGTTTTATGGTACAAAAGCGCTCCTGATTTACAGAATATATAAAACGGAACAGATACCGTATAATGATACAAAAGACAGTGCAGATAACCCTCAACAACCTCCCTTTGTTGAAGGGGAGTTGGGAAAATTGTCAGATGAAAAAGATTTTCATGCTGGCCAACCTTATAGTTTTTCTTTTCCCCGGTTTTCTTTATTCGTTTGAATCCGGTATTATTAAAGATAATGATCAGATAAGTATCAAATCCGAGTATCGCAGACTCTTTCAGGGTGAGGCTGTAAAGATTACCCTGCGGTCTCCGAAACTTTCCTCCGCAAAAGCCCATTTTAATGGAAAAGATTACAAGTTTGTTTCTACCAGAGACCCCTTGACATCTTTCTTCCTTATGAGTTTGGGTCTCGATATTAAGCCAGGAATTTATGATCTTGATATTCAGATTGAATTTGCAGATGGACGAAGAAGGGACTTTTCTTTTAAGATCCCTGTTTCAAAAGGGAAATTTAATTTGAAGAAGATCAAAGTGGATCAAAGGTTCATTTGTCCCTCTCCTGAAGCGCAAGAGAGAATAGTAAGGGAAGTAGAACTCACCAGAGCTATCTATAAGGAATTTACACCCCACTGGTTGGGCGATGGAAAATTTATTGTTCCCGTAGGGGAAAGAATTAAAGAAAATTTTGGAGAAAGAAGAATATTTAATGATGAATTTTACTCTCGCCACAAGGGTGTTGATGTTCCATGTTCGGCTGGAGTGCCTGTTAAAGCTTCAAATTTAGGAAAAGTAGTTCTGACTCGTGACCTTTATTTTTCCGGCAATACAGTTATTATTAATCATGGCCTCGGATTTTTTTCCATATATTGTCATCTGTCAGGTATCTGCATTAAAGAGAAGGAGTTGGTAGAGAAGGGTAAAATTATCGGTTATACAGGATCGACCGGCAGGGTTACCGGTTCCCACCTGCACTGGGGATTCAGGCTCTTTGACGATTATGTTGATCCCCTTTCAGTTGTTTATTTGTCTTTTTAGTTGTTTGAAATTTCCTTTACTAAGGTATTGCGAAGAAAGATATCTCTTTGTGCCTTTGGAACTATGTGCCTTTGTGCCTCAAGCTATCGGCGTTAGCCGATAGCAGATTACTCTCCGCTCAGCTTGTCAAATTCCTTGAGGAGTTTTTCCTGCTTTTTATTAAGGTTGGTCGGAATCTTTACCGTCACCTGGACGATCTGGTCTCCCCTTCCAAAACCCCTCAGGTGGGGGATTCCCTTTCCCCTCAGTCGAAAAAGTTTTCCGTTTTGAGTTCCCTTCGATATTTTAATTTTTTCAGTGCCTTCTATGGTAGGTACTTCAATGTTTGCCCCCAGGGTAGCCTCAACAATGGAAATAGGCACCTGGCAGCGTATATCGTTACCATCCCTTTCGAAAAACTTATGTGGCTCTACATAGATAAAAACATAGAGATCACCCGTCGGTCCCCCGAATTCTCCTTCTTCTCCTTCCCCTCTCAGTCTCAGTCGAGAACCCGTTTCCACACCAGGGGGTATTTTTAGATGAACCGCTTTTTTTGTTTTTGCGCTCCCGGTTCCCATACACTTCCTGCACGGGTTCTTTATTATCCTCCCTTCACCCCGGCATTGGGGACATGTAGAACTTATGCTGAAAAATCCGCTGGTTTTGGTGACCTGACCTCTTCCTCCGCAGTGAGAGCAGATCTCCGGAGAGGTTCCCGGTGCTGTTCCTGTCCCTTCGCAATCGCCGCACTTTACAAATTTTTCTATTTCAATATCGGTAGATTTTCCGAAGGCGGCATCCATGAAGGAAATGGTTAGGTCATAACGGAGATCGGCTCCTGCGCGGGCGGCTGTTCTCGATCGTCTTCCATTGCTGAAGCCGAAGATATCTTCGAATATGTCGCCAAAGCTTGAAAATATGTCTTCAAATCCGGTAAAACCTCTGAATCCGCTTCCACTCAGTCCCTCATGGCCGTATCTGTCATATATCTCTCTCTTTTCTCCGTTTCGCAGTACTTCGTAAGCCTCTGCCGCCTCTTTAAACTTCTCTTCGGCATCTTTATCTCCCGGGTTTCTATCCGGGTGATATTTCATAGCCAATTTCCTGTACCTTTTTTTTATCTCATCTTCGGAGGCAATTCTCTCTACACCAAGAATTTCGTAATAATCATTTCGTATCATTCAGCTTGCTGTTTCCCTTCTGGGGGTAAAAGTTCCTTTATTTTGTCAATCATGGAGTTATTTCCACCCCTTTCAAAGGCGTGGATGGCAAAGGTATATTTTTTAAGCTCGAATGCCCTTTTGCCTATTGTATTCCATTCTTCACTGGAAGCATCAATATTTAGGGCATTCAGAATATGCTGAAACTCAAAAACATCCCCTTCTTTTATTGTTATCTCTTTAATTTTTTCCAGGCCTTCAATATGGTTAGCCTTTTGATAAAAATCGATGGCATCGGAGATTCTTTCTGTCTCGAGGTACTTATCTCCATAAGCTGTAAGTGCTGTTGGGGATGTGTCGCCCCTGTAAAGAATTTTCTGTTTTTCCTTGTAATCGGGCAGTTTAATTTTTGCCACTCTATTCTTACCTGTAAGCTATGCGCAATATGTTTAAAGACGTACCTGTAGACACTAAAGATAATAATCCGCTGCTCTTGTGTCAAGGTTTGGAGAGATTTTATTTGGTAAGACGCCTCAGGGCTTCCTCATACTTCTCTTTTGTTTTTTTAATAATCTCTGGAGGAAGCTGCGGGGCAGGAGGGGCTTTGTCCCATTTGATAGAGATGAGATAGTCCCTCAAGAATTGCTTGTCAAAGCTTTTTTGAGGCCTTCCTTCCTCGTACGTGTCTTTGGGCCAGAACCTTGACGAGTCGGGTGTGAGAAGTTCGTCGATCAATATCAGCTTATCTTCAATCATTCCAAATTCCATTTTAGTATCAGCTATAATTATTCCTTCCTGCTCGGCAATTTTCGATGCCCTGTCATAGATGTTCATAGAGGCTTCGATTATTTTTACCGTAAGCTCTTGACCGATTATATCTTCCATCTTTTCCTTTGTGATGGGGATATCGTGTTTGCCTTCCGGTGCCTTGATGGATGGAGTAAAGATCGGTTGAGAAAGCCTGGCGGATTCCTTCAATCCTTGCGGAAGCCTTATCCCTGAGATAGAATTATCCTGGCAATAATTTTTCCAGCCGGAACCGCTTAGATATCGTCGCACAACGCATTCCACGGGGAGCGGTCTCGCTTTTTTTACAAGCATACTTCTTCCCTGCAGGGTATCCCTGTAGGGAAGGCATTCTTCGGGGAATTCATTTGTGTCTGTTGAAATAAGGTGATTGTCAATTATATCTCCCGTCTTCTTGAACCAGAAGGCGGACATGGAAGTTAATATTTTCCCTTTACCCGGTATAGGATTCGGCATAATAAAATCAAAAGCGGATATTCTATCGGTAGCTACTATGAGGAGGTGGCTGTTAATTTCATAAATATCCCTTACCTTCCCCCTGTTTAACAACTTTAATCCCGTGAAATCTGTTGTGGTTAGACCCGCATTTTCCATGAAATGAATCCTTGTTCAAAGTTCAAAGTTTCGAGTTTATCTCAGGTATGGGTTGTTCTGCTTCTCATTTTCTATGGTGGAAGTAGACGCCCTTCCGTAGTTATGCCCTGGCAGTACCACAGTTTCATCAGGGAGGATGAGCAGTTTTTCTTTGATTGAAAGAAGCATGGTTTCCCATGATCCATCGGGAGGATCTGTTCTTCCAACTCCTTTTACAAAAAGGGTGTCTCCGGTCAGGACATACCCTTTAGTATAAAGAGCAATTCCTCCCGGGGAGTGTCCTGGTGTGTGAATTACCCTGAGATTCACCTTTCCTACAGTGATAGTATCTCCATCCTTAACAGTTATGTCCGGTGGTGGAGACGGTTTGGCCCGGAACATTCTGAATATCAGTGGAGGCGTGGAAGTCAGCATGTAGGCATCATCTTCGTGGATGATAATTTCTGCACCTGTTTTATCTTTCATGTCAGCATTTCCGGTGATATGATCAACGTGGCCATGGGTGTTAACGATGTATTTAATCTTTATGTTGTTATCTTCAGCTTCCGAAATGATACGATCAGTTTCTGCGGCAGGATCAACAACCAACCCCTCACCGCTCTCTTTGTCACCTATAATGTAGGCAAATACTGACATATGACCTACCTGTAACTGTTTTAAAAACATACGTAACCCCTCCAATAGATTATAAAACCGCACCCTTTTTACACCGCAAAGGAAGAATCCTGATAACTTTTTTTTGAGTGAAAGTCAATTTATTTTAGGCCGTTGTCAAAAAATGGAGAGAGGCCATCAGGAAAATATATGGGAAAAGCGATTTACTTCCTTCACCTGTTTTTGATATGGTGAAACTCAAGTGCGAGGGGGGGAAAGATGAAAATGGATGCCACAACGGTTCAAAACCAATTTGATATTTTCAACAATATCGGGAAAATACTTGCGTCTTCACTGGATATAAAGGAGGTCTTCCGGCGTGTCATGGAAGTTATAGGCGATTATTTTGCCCCACAGAATTGGTCTCTGTTGCTGATGGAAGAAGAAACCGGGAGACTGAAATTTGAAATTGTTATGGGAGTGGATGCAGGAAAACTGAAAAATTTTTACTTGGAACGGGGTGAGGGAATTGCTGGATGGGTTTGTCTTAACGGTAAACCGATCGTAGTGGAAGACGTACGAAAGGACCCCCGTTTTAGCTCCCGAGTAGACCAACTTCTGGATTTTCAAACACGATCAGTGGTTTGTGTTCCGCTGGTGGATGGTAAAAATCGTATTGTGGGTGTTATTGAGCTCATAAACAAACTTACATCAGAGCTTGTGACATCAGATTCAGGGGGGGTTTTTACTGAGATGGACATGGCGATTCTTTCATCAATCGGGATTTTTACGGGAATTGCTATTGAAAATGCTTTTTTGCACCAGAAAATTGTCGAGTTAGCCATGATTGATTCACTTACAGGTGTCAATACCCGCCATTATTTCAACGAGACATTCGAACGCGAAGTGGAGCGTATTTACCGCTACGGCCATACAGTCTGTGTGCTCATGATGGACGTAGATGGACTAAAAGCCATAAACGATCAGCATGGACACTTAACAGGTGACAAAATTATCCGTACCGTTGCTGATATACTCAAATCCTCTGTAAGAAAATCCGATATCGTCGCACGATTCGGCGGAGATGAGTTTGTTGTACTTATGCCGATGTCAGATGAATCCAACGGCAGGGAACTGTCGAAACGGATACAGGAGTTAATAGATGAGTGGAACAAGAAGTCATTAATTCCGGGTGTTAAACTTGGATTGAGTATCGGTATCCATGAAGCTGGACCCACTAACGCAAAAGATATTCTCTCAATTGCGGATCAAAAATTGTACCAGGACAAAAGTTTAAAAAAGAAAGCTGAAGAAATAACATCTGAAGACCAGATGCGCCGTTATTTGAGGGACACCTTGCCCGAAGAAAATGAGTAATGATTCACCCACGTGGTCCTTTCATACAAGAAGGTGGGCATTTCCTATCCTGACATTTTCGAGCCCCTCTTCCTTGGCAACACTGAGATATCTGTATGCCAGGACTTTTTCAGTCAATGGCATGTCCGACATATAAAATTGGGGATGAAAGGCAAGAAGACTATAGGGGATGTCAGGATTTATTGAGGCAATAAATTTCGCGATTCCCCTTATCTCATCTTCATCGATGTATCCTGGAACAAGTAGAGTGCTTGCAATAAGAAGGGGAGGTACAGGTCTTTTATTGATTTTCTTTCCCGCCCTCATGAAGTTTTCCAGGGTTCTTTTATTCGTAATTCCTGTTAAGGCTGTGTGAAGATTTTTATCCCACGCCTTTAAATCAAACTTTATACAGCCTCCGGAAGAAAGTGCTATTTCTATCATCTCATCAAGAAGACTCTGGTGCATCGAACCATTAGTTTCCCAGCATATTCTCAGAATCTTCCCTTTATTTTTGTCAAGGGCAAGCCTTGATGCCTTGAGTGAGAAGGAAAGCTGTGGTGTTGGATCCCCTCCGAAGTAGCAGATGCAGGAGGTTCTCTCATCGACATCCGAAACGAGGTTAGATATAGAAGTTGTGTAAGGTTTAATGGCTTCGCGCTTGGACTGCCAGTTCTGACAGTAAAGACAGTTAAATGAACATCCATGAAAGAATACCGCAAGGTTCTTGTATCCAAATTCAGGCCCCGGACAGTGGGCATATTGGGGATATCCGGCACCTGTTCCTCCGGGACATATAAAGTCTCCGACGCAATTTGTGGGGAGGGAATCGTGATACCATGACAGATTCCCTTTTTCAGAAGATACGCCGGTGATCTTCCCACCCTCGTTCTTTCTCAATCCGCAGTATCCAATTTCATTTTCAGGGATTCTGCATTCGTTTACACAAATAGTACAGGGAATGCCGAGCGGGTCTTTAGGCGGCTTTTCCGGAAGTCCAAAGGTTGCTCTGCTTCTCGCATGGGCCTGTACTGCAAGTGCAAGAGCATCCTCCGGTCTTTCCCGAATACACTTAAGGCACACTCCAAGTTCTTTTGAAATGAAGCGTGAAGCAGTATTACACAAATTACACTGAGCCATTATTTCGATTCAAACTTCCCAGGTATCAAGGTGTCGCATTAGTACAAAAAAAGTTTCTTGACGACGATTCCCATCCCGGAATTCCCATATCTCTGACCTCATGGACGAAATTTTGTAATTTGAATATCTTTTACTATTCGGTAATGCTTATCATTGCCAGTAAGAATTGGCAAACCATATGTTACGGCTGTGGCGACAATCAATGCGTCAGCTAATTGCAACGAATGGCTTAAGAAATGTTGTTCAACGTAGAACATAGCCTTAGAAGATATCTCTTCGGAAATATATAGTACTTTAGCATTCCAGGAATGAATAGACTTACGGAGACTATTTAATTCTTTCTTATTTCTCATTCCATGAACTAATTCCATATATGTAACAACTGACATGAAGAAATTATTGCCCCTCTCAATAGCCTTATATGCTTTTTCATTTCCTTTCATGTACCAAATAAGGACATCTGTATCGATAATCATTTCAAAAATCTACCTTTCCTCAAGTTTCTTACATACTCCTCAATATTCTGAATATCTTCACGTTCTTTCCAAATACCAAATAGTTCGTCTTTTTCAATCTTCTTTCCTTCTTTGTGGTAGGGCACAAGTTTTGCGCAAGGCTTACCTCTGTATGTAATAATTACTTCTTCTCCTCTGCTTACGGTGTTTAATAATTCACGCGATTGGAATCTAAGGTCTTTAGCTGTTGCTTTCATGATAATCTCCTCGACAAATGTTTACACTTTGAATTGTATATTCCAGAAAAGAGGATGTCAAGAATATTTTATGGGTAGGACTAATAGACATTGAGGAGTTATCTATAAATTCATATTATTTTTAATTTCCGCTAAACTTATCAATATCAGCAATAGTTGCCTTTGCTTTGGGTTTGGGATCAGTAAGTAAACGAATCGTCAGATAGTGTGCAATAACATACATATACACCGGTATTAAAAAACAGGCGTGTGTCTACAAAATCAGGGGGTGTTTTTACAGTTTTTCGAGTTCGAAGGCTATGTTGGGGGTTGGAACCTTCAGTTTTTTCAGGATGTTGCGGATATTGGGTGTTATTTCGTTACGCCTGAAGAATTTATGGGAATTTGTTCGAAATTCTGAGACCTGAAGACCCTCAAGATTGTGCTGAATCCTGCTCCATGTATCATTACATTCGATCTCCGCGATACGCTCTATGAGAAGGGAAAGAACACACAGTTTCACATGGGCCTCAATGCGGCGGGGTACCCAGTGGTACATGGGACACATCTTGAGCTGAGTTCTTTTCATTGAGCGGAAACACCGTTCTATTACCATCAACCCCTTGTAACCGCAGGCCGCATCCTCAAGGGTTATGGTATCGTCGTTGGTCTCAATGACCCACTTGCCGTCATACTTTGCGGATTCCTTGACCTTATTGCGGTCAATCCGGATATTGCCGCTCTTTGTAATAGTGAGATAACGTTTATATCGTCTGGATGCCAGAAGCTCTATGGCCCACTTGGCCGTGGCTTTTCTGCTTTTGTGTTTATCGAGTTCCTTCTCAAGGAATGCAACGACCTCTTCGCGGTGCTTCTTCTGTCTTCTTGCCTCAGAGGGATTGTAACAGAGGATATAACGTCTTCTTCGCTCGCCGTCTCCTGTGATAACTTCCTTGGCATGGAGGTTGTCGCTGATAACGGTGTAACGTCCCCTTTTAGAAAGCACGGTATCTCGTATCTCAGATACTAAAGCCATGCGTGAGGCGAGGAGATACTTTCCGCAGGCCTTCGAAAGTTCCTTTTTGTTCTCAATGGAGTTCATGCCTGAATCGGCAACAAAAAGGGCACGGCCAAGCTTCCATCCCCTCAGGTCATCTCTTATCTTTTTGATGGTTGCGGTATCGGATGTGTTTCCCGGGAAGACCCAGCTCCTTACAGGCAATCCTTCACGTGTAACTGCAAGAGCCACAACCACCTGGGGAGACCAGGTTCCTTCTTTTGAATGACCGAAGGCACGGAAGGAATCTTCATAATCTATGGAAAAGGAAGCGGTGGTGGTATCGTAGAAGATAAGATCCACTTCAAGATTGAGCAGATTCGCGGTTTGAAAGAATACCTGTTCTTCCACCTCGGACATGTGGTCATAGAAGAGGTCCATCGCTTCGTAGATCTGTTCGAGTTTCAGAAATTGACAGGAGGGAATATAGACCTTTGACAGCCATCGTTCCCATAGCCCCAGTTTTGAATCGGGATCGGTGAGCCTATTGGCGACCATGGCAAAGATTGCTCTTTCATAGGGAACCTTCAGCTTCTTTGACTTGCAGATATCGCGGAAGATCTGTCCGATGCCCAGACGTTCCCACAGCG
>JAUSPI010000116.1 GCA_030655775.1 Syntrophales bacterium | reverse complement strand
GAAACGGGTATTGGACACAATTTAAGGCACGGTTAGTTGAAGCTAATGAACACATTCCACATGGGATTAGATATAATCTTTCTTTGCATGATGGAAATGATTTAAGGATTGTTGGTTATGATAATGCTCACGGATATCAGCCAAAAAAGAAACGGTATAAAGCTAAAAAAACAACCTGGGATCACATTCATAAACGAAATAAAACATATTCTTATGAATTTGATTCAGCCCCGCAACTAATAGGTGACTTTTGGAATACGGTGCAGGAATTTATTTGAAAAAACGAGGTGTATGTTATGGCAAGAGAAATGAAAATCGGGATTATGTCACGAGACGATTTCAAAAAATATACAATGGCAATCGCAGGGGGAGAGATCAAACCAGGCGAAGACCAACCCAAGGTTTGGTTTGATTCACTTGAATCAATGGCTCAAGTCCTGAGTACCAAAAACAGGGAACTCCTTAAGATTATTAAAGAGGAGGAACCAAACTCGTTGAGGGAGTTGTCTGATGCCTCAGGAAGAAGGGTGAGCAATCTTTCAAGAACCCTTAAAACGATGGAAATCTATGGGATAGTGAAACTTGAGAAGCAGAACAGAGCAGCAAAACCGAGTGTATGCGTTGAGAACTTCCAAGCAGTTTTTGGTATTTAAACACCAATTGTATCAGAATGGCGGGGGCATTTTGTCCCGCCATTTTTATTTGAGTAATAAGCCTATAATCTCCTCTAACGTCCACACATGATCTGCAATACCGGCTGCCATTGCAGGTGTTACACTCTTTCCATCCGTAATCCGCAATTCTGACAACTGTCCACCATTGAACAGGTAGGTGAAGTCAAAAACTGAAAAATAGTTGATGGCAAGATGGGTATTTTAGCGGCGCAAAAATAACGAAACAACACACGGACTGATACTCCGTTTTTCGATGTGATAACCGTGTGATAAACTCCACAGAAAAGAAGGGAAACAGATAGAATAGACGGAAATAGATGGAATTTACTTCGTGGCCTGTTCTTAACGAGTTACGGGAAATCAGACCTTAAATCAAGGGGTTAAATTTGTCTTAAAATCACATTTTTTCGAATTCCCCCTGCTGGTTCTTGCGTCCCGGTCCGGTCATCCAAAGTCCGCCGGGGCGCTTTTCTTTTTTTTGTTATTCATTCCCATTATTTTTTTCTTGACCAATTAACATTAGTGTAGTATTGGTAACATTAAAAGATACATATATTTCGGAGGGGGTGTAGCTTGAAAAATCTGGTGTGGTTAAATAAATCACTTTTGATAATAATTGTGATCAGGACTTGGTTTTTTTGCATTTTACCCTTGACGCTTTAATAAAAGTGCAGTATAGGAGATGATAAATAAGAACATGCAAGTACTTTCTTTTTTCCCTCCTTTCTTTCATAGTGTGCCGGGGATCTGGTCAATTCCCGGTACACGCCTCTCTACAGGAGAAATGCCATGAGAAAACTTCCACAGTTCAAGGTATATAAGAAGTCAGGTGCGATGCAATTCAGCTTTATCCCCGCTCACGATGATGAAGGCGACGAGTTTAGGCAGGCAAGGGGGTTCGTTATGTTGGAGATGGCAAATGCAAATGGGCAGCAGCAAAGCGGACTACCAGGTTGTAATTGGGAAGACAAAATAGTAATGAAACTAAACGATAAAGACCTTGCCGATTTTTTGACTGCCTTGAGAAGTGGTAAGGGAGAGATTGTTCACGATCCCAATGCCGGGAAGAAAGAAGGAAAAGGGAACGGATATAAGATTCTTTCTATACAAAAAGGGTCAACCAGCGGCTATTTTGTAAATATGTCATATCAGGGTAAAACAGCAAAGAGTTCTCTGGATGATAACGAGTCGGGTAGATTGCAGACCTTGTTCATGGCCGCAATCCCAAGGATTTATGGGTGGTAGGAGCTAATCTTGGAGCATAATATGAGAGAATATAAAGTAAGAGCCTCAAATATGGGTGCAACATATAACGTAGGGCGGTTTATTGCAGAATCACCGTGGCAGGCATGTGAAAGAGCGAGAGAAAAATACCGGAATAGTGATTTAGGACAAGCATTAAGAGATGTTAATGCTTTTAATTTTTTCACGGTTGATAATTTTCCGTATGAGGAAGAGGAACATGAGGCTTGCTTTTCATGAGAATAACTCCGTATTACAATCATGCAGGAATTCAAATTTATCAAGCAAACTGTCTTTTTGCCCTTCGTAATCTTCCCGATGAATCAGTGCAGTTCCCGACCGTGCTGAGTTCCGAAAGAACGTGACTAACATTGCATGGGAAACTGAAGTGTGGATTGCAGACAATCCAGATCACATGATTCACTTCAACGGTAACCGTTTTTTAGGTCCACATGACAAGGATAACAAAAATAAATGATGCAAAATAAAATATTAAAAGACCGCAATGGTAGAGAGATCAAATATCTCGGTCAAGACGAAGCACATAAGATTCTATCATTATTAAAGGGCCAGTACCATTTGTATGCTGAAGTGCTGTGGAATACTGGTATGAGAAGCGGAGAGGCGTTGGAGCTTACACCACAGGCGATAAACTATGATGACAATACAATAACAGTAAGAAGTCTGATGAAAAAGGACAAATTGCCGAAGAAAGGAAAGGATCTAAAAAACGAGATAATGGGATTGTCCTTGGCCGTAAAAAAAGCGCCCGGATCGGAAGTGCTAATAGGGAAATTAGAACAGGCAAAAAAAGACTTGTCAGAAATTGAAAGGGAACCTGCCATAACTCAATATAGAGTAATTCCTATATTGGCAGAGTTGAAGGATAAAATAGTGTCTCATTGCACGGGAGCAGGGATAAAAAGAAATGACAGGATTTTCCCTTTCACCCACACAAACGCATATCTGGTTATTAGAAAAGCGGCCGAGGAAGCAGGAATAGAAAAAGGCAGGGGAATTCCTTCTGCCTTTCGTCACGGGTATGCTGTTAACGCAACCCGCGCCGGTATGCCGCCTGCCGTGTTGCGTAGTCTAATGGGACACACTAACATAGTCAGCACATTGGTTTACACCAATGTGCTTGAGCAGGATGCCAGGGAATATTTGGAAAGGATGAAATTCTGATTTTGAAAACCGTGGGGTAAATTGTGAAAAACATCAAAGGAAATAGCGGAAACCTTTTAAGGACCAGTCTCCAGGGGGAAATCAAGTCAATCACATATTCTGATACCACATCAGGTTGGACGGTAGCAAAGGCCGATGTACAGGGGGGAAAACATCTTGTCAACATTGTCGGCGCTATTCTCCAGCCGAATGTTGGAGACATTCTTGACCTGGAGGGCGAATGGGTCAATCACCCAAAATACGGCAGGCAGTTTAAATTTGATGCTTATGTCCCCATCTATCCGGACACCATAAACGGTATTACAGGTTATCTTGGTTCAGGATTGATTAAGGGGATCGGCACTGAGCTGGCAAAGCGAATAGTGAAAATGTTCGGCATGAATACCTTTAATGTTATCGAAAATGAGCCTGACTTGCTGAGCAAGGTCCAAGGAATAGCCGAAAAACGTATAAGCGTGATCAGCAAAGGTTTTAAAGACCAGAAGGAAATCCGGAATGTAATGGTATTCCTGAAGAATTATGGTGTGTCAACCGGGTATGCCGTAAAGATATACAAAAAATATGGGAATGACTCGATTAAACTACTCAAAGAAAATCCCTATCGGCTATCCGAAGATATTTGGGGGGTTGGATTTTTAACCGCTGATAAAATCGCCCAACAGATGGGCTTCAGTAAAGAACACCCCTTGAGAATCAAGGCGGGAGCATTGTATGTCATGACTCAGCTTGAGAAGAACGGTCATGTGTATTGCCCTTATGACGAACTTATCAAAAAAGCAAGCGAGATACTGGGAGTTGATACGAATATTACAAAGAACGCAATTACTACCCTAAATAAAGAAGATCGCTTAATAATAGAAAATAACGGGAATCACTCTGGTATTGATCCTGTATATGAAACAAGTCTGTATGATTGTGAGTGTGGCATAGCAGCAGAGCTTCGGAGACTGGTAACTGCCCCCCCTAATCTTCCCGTGGGCAAGACAGAATTGCCAAAGGTTTTAACTGAAGTCGAGGAGAGAATAGGGATAAAACTGGCGCCTGATCAGTATACTGCCATACGAGCGGCCTGTGAATCAAAGGTAGTAGTAATCACGGGAGGTCCGGGAACAGGGAAGACGACTATCATTGAAGCGATTGCTGATATTTATACTGCAGAAAACCGTAAGGTGGTCATGTGTGCCCCCACCGGCAGGGCAGCCAAACGGATGGCTGAAGCCACAGGGTTCAGATCGTCTACGATCCATCGCCTACTTGAATATATTCCCTTTGGCGGTTTTCAGAGGGATAAACAAAATCCCCTTAAATGTGATCTGTTTGTAATGGATGAGGCTTCAATGGTTGATACGATGCTCGGGTACAGTTTTCTAAAAGCTATTCCTGCCCACGCAAACCTTGTTTTTGTGGGGGACATTTATCAACTACCATCGATTGGACCAGGAAATGTATTGAAAGATATTATTGAAAGCCAAAAAATTCCAACTGTGCACCTGACACATATATTTAGACAGGCCCAAAGATCAAGCATAATTGTGAATGCCCATAAGATCAACAACGGGAAGATGCCATATCTGAGTGCTCCGGAGAAGGGAGATGACTGTTGGTTTATCGAACAGACAGACCCAAAGATTATTCAGGAAATCATTGTTAAACTCATGACTGAAACATTTAAGGATCGAAACCCAATAGAAGACTGCCAAGTGCTTACACCTATGCACAAGGGGTCTCTCGGAACAGAAGCGCTAAACAACCTGCTCCAAGAGAAGCTTAATGCCAACAAAGTGGGTATTGTACGAGGCTTCAGGAAATACAAGATTGGCGACAAAGTGATGCAAATCAAGAATAATTACAAGAAAGACGTTTTTAATGGCGATATCGGATTTATCAGTAAAATTGATACTAAAGAAGAGGAGGTTGGTGTAAAGTTTGAAGATCGTTTGGTAGATTATGAGCTGGATGAGCTGGATGAGCTGATGCTGGCATACTGCACGACAATCCATAAAGTTCAGGGATCGGAATATCCGATAGTGATTATACCGGTAGTAACCCAGCATTACATTATGCTGGCCCGAAACCTGCTTTATACGGGTGTTACAAGGGGCAAAAAGCTGGTAGTCCTAATTGGGAGCAAGAAGGCTATCGGCATAGCCATAAAAAATAACAGGGTGTTGCAACGCTATACGGGGCTGAAAGAGCGGCTGGTAGGAACAGTTGAGCAGCAATCTATGGGGCAGTTGCAGTAAAATGTTATGAGGTGGTCGTAATATACTTCTTTGAGGAGGAGTTTCTTGGCCTTGTTGAATGACTGGAGGCTTGTATTGCCTCTGTCTGCCGCATAAGAGATCCCCCCTGTCATGCAGAGCATTGACAGAGCTATGAGGAATGATACCAGCCGCTTCATTGCTTTTCCTTTATCAGGCTCACCTGGGATATGATGTCCATCAACCGTTGAGTTTAACCCTTGCCCTTGAAGAGTACTTGAAAGAAACAACCCTTCTTGGCTCAATAATCATGTGCTCTCCTGTTTGAGGATTTCTACCATTTCTGGCTTTCTTGTCAATAACGTAGAACTTCCCGAATCCGCTGATCTTGACCGCCTCACCATTCACAAGTGATTGTTTGATTATCTCCAGGACGGATTCGAATATGTCTGTGGATCTGTCCTTGGGAAGACCAAGCTGGTCTTCGATTGATTTGACCATATCTGCTTTTGTAAGGGTCAAGGGGAAGATACCTCCTTCGATAATAGAATGATTTTATAGTGCTTGTATTGTTGATTACTTGTGTGTCTTTTTTTATCAATATGAAAGGCGTTCAGTCAATGTTTTATGAAGAGATTATTATTTTTTAATGTACGCATTCAATCCAATGGTCAAAAGCTTTCCGTCAACCATAACATCAGTGCTGATATTCCCTCTGGTACTGGCGACAACGAGTGTTTTCCCTGATGCGCTTGGTACGGGGTTTTTATTGATTTCAATTTCGATATAAAGTGTGTCGTTTTCAATTTTTGCTTTCATTTGTCTTGCCCTCCTTCCTCTTTCCCTTTCCCTCATTTGAATTTCTTTTGCGTGCTTCACGGATGCTTTCGTGTCGACCGAAAAAATTACAATCATTCATATAGGCCATGCCTTGGATATAGGTCAAGATAAGTTCTCTTTTGGTGGCGGAATGCGTCGGAATAGCCATTTACCTGCGCCCAGCCGGTGATCCCCGGAATAAGTTTATGAATCCCCTTCCCTGTCCTAAGCCCAACCAGATCATCCTGATTAAACAG
Organism: Syntrophales bacterium; assembly: GCA_030655775.1. NCBI lineage: Bacteria > Pseudomonadati > Thermodesulfobacteriota > Syntrophia > Syntrophales > Syntrophales bacterium. Next base: position 754 of record JAUSPI010000116.1, on the reverse strand, counting down.
AGCAGGACGTGGCCCCACAAAACTTATGTCTCCTTTTAAAATACTGTACAACTGTGGCCATTCATCCAGACTGAACTTCCGCAAAAAAGACCCGATCGGAGTAAGGTAAGCATCAGGATTTTTCATGAGATGGGTTGCGACAGCCGGGGTATCAACACGCATAGTCCGAAACTTGGGCATCCTGAATCTCCCATTATTAATCCCCACCCTGTCCGACCAGTATAATGCCGGCCCCTCCGAAGTCAGCCTCACCATCAACCCGACAACAAAAATCGGCACACTCAAAAAACATAATAAACACCAAGCCATAGCCAGATCAAAGATACGCTTCAATTCACAGATTTCGCAGATTTCCGCAGAGTTAAAAAACAATTTCATTTAATTGATCCGTGCAAGCTGTGTAATTTGCAAACTGGTTATCCATTTTTCAATCCGTGTAATCTGTGGATCACGCAACTGCTTCAATGCCTTTTCGATCCACCAAGTTAAGCAGCTTGACTGCCGCAGGGCCAGGTTTCTTTCCGCCTGACTCCCAGCTCGCCACAGATGTCTTGCTCACGTTCAGGTACGCAGCGAATACCGCCTGACTGACGCGATAGCGCGATCGTATCTTTTTAATTTCCTGTGGCTGATACGTCTTCACGGGAAACAGACAAAGCGCATCAAATTCGCGCATGGTTATCTCATTCATAATACCCGCATCGCGCAAACCCTTTGCCGTCTCATGAACAACCGAGAGAATACTGTCAGATCC
>JAUSPI010000115.1 GCA_030655775.1 Syntrophales bacterium | reverse complement strand
CGGTTTTAGCTTTTTGGCTTGCTGAACAAATATGTGATACAAGGGCATAGCGCTTGCAGCTGCTCCTCCATCACTCAACTGATACGGCGGATTGCCGATAATGACATCGAATATCATATTGAAGATCTCCTCTGGCTTTTCTATGTGGATAAACTGATAGGCGTGAGATTCAAGTGCCTCGTCGCGTTTGTAGTTTTCCTCGTTTGCTCCGCAAAACTCGCAGCGCCCTTTTTCCCAATTATGTTCTACGCGCTTGAATCGGATATTGCCTTGCGGCTCATCGAAGTTCTCGCAGACGGAATACTTCCCGTTGGCAGTCTTCGAGCAATAAACCGAGCGGCGTGAAAGCAGGGATGTCAACTCCGTGATGGCCAGCCCGAACAGTTGATTTTTGAAGATGTGGTTGAGTCGCTTCTGTCGGTCTGGGATTTGCTTCTCCAGCCCCGTGTCGAGGCGCTTGGCGATCTCTCGCAGGAACACGCCGGACTTGCAGCCGGGATCGAGGAACGTGGCTTTCTTGTCGCTCCAGATTCCCTTGGGGAGCATATCCAGTATCTGGTTTACCAGTTGCGGTGGCGTGAACACCTCGTCGCTGCTCAGATTCGCAATGCAGGACAGTACATCCGGGTTGTAGTTAGTGCTTGTCAACATCGGCAACCTCCAGAAAGTGAGTCGGCGGGTACTCTTTGACTGGTTCGTTTAAGTTAACTTCCTGATTCTCATCGTTGAACAGGGTGAGTTGATGCTGCTTATTGAGCAGGAAAGAAAGAAAATAGTCTCTCCTTTTCAGCATGCTCCCGTTGAGCGGCGACCATTCGGAAAAGACAATCGGTACCCTTGGTTCATTCTTCGTCTTCAGATCAAGGGCATCACCCCAAATGATATTGCGGTCAAGGATGTACCGAACAGACTTGCGGCAGTTGTCGTTTGTCCTGTTCTTAAACAAGCGTAGATAGATCAGATCAAATATCTCAAAGAGTCGGTGACGACATTGCTGCACGTTATCTTCTTGAATATCAATTCCGTAAATGGATGACACAGCCAGGATGGCGTTCCGTTCGAAGTCCAACTGCGACTTGCCGTAGCGCTTTTCCACAACCGCCAGCTTACGTTCCAGAATTGGGGCAAGAAAATTCCCATTGCCGCAAGCGGGTTCGAGGAAACGCGATTCGATCCGCTCCGTTTCCTGCTTCACGAGATCGAGCATGGCGTTGACCTCCCGCTTCCCGGTCAACACCTCTCCATGATCGGCGACCCGCCGTTTCGATTTGACCTGTTCTTCCATCGGTTCCTTATAGTTTTGCCAGTCACTTGCTCTAAGCGAATTATGATATCTTCAGGAATTGCAGGGCATAGTGACATCAGAACCACCATGATCTACACGCATACCGTGGAAAGTGTTACCATTAAAGAGGCCCCAAGCCCGCTTGATTTGTGACGTTTTCCTGATGCTTGAGTAGATGTTGGGATAGAAATACAGAGCGCGCAGTTTTAAGTGGAGAGTTACCAACTCATGCATCTTTCGGTATTCGATAATGCTATCGGTCGAGTATTTTATAGCGCCAGCGTTTGGCGTAATCTCTGTTCCAATTCCAATATATCTTCTTTTGAAGCGCTTTCTATTTTTTCAATAAGTCGGCTTTTGTCCACCGCTCTGATTTGATCACAGACAGCGACAACCTGTTTACTTTGGCATTGTATGGGAATGGTTAGCGGAGGCCGCGGCTTACCCGCAGAAGAAAGGGGCACGACAACAACCGTCCGCCTGGCTTCGTTGATCGGCGTTGCACCAATGATTACACAAGGCCGCTTCTTTTTGATTTCTGATCCAATTGCAGGATCGAGATTAACCCAATAGATGTCACCTCGGTTCAGCATCAATTCCGTCCCCTACCGTCGTATTCCAGTCTTCCATTTCCATGTTTAAAGATGTGTCGCTTTCTACCTCACATGCACATTGATACAACTTTGTTTCTCTGAGTGTAACCTCATCTTCAAGCAATTTTGCTACTACTTTACTCCGCTGCCGGGAAGGTATAACGGATTTCATTCTGCCAACCAGATCATCCGGAATCGATATAAGAACTTTTTGCATAATGTCTCCTCCATTAATGAATATCTTATTTAGTATATCTAAAACCGTTTTCCCAGTCTTTTTCTAGAAATAATTTAAAGAATAGCATGAAGGGTGGGTGTCCACGCGAACGAGCCCCTTAAACCAGCCATAAAATGACCCCGCTGCAGACGGGGTGTTTTTACTTGAGCGACCCTTTTCCTTGCAGGCCTCCGGATCCTCTGCCGCCAAGGTGGACTTTTCACAAAAAGCTATCCTCCGAAAATGATTATTGAAGGAATCTTTTGTTGACAGGGTTATCATATATGATAACATGTCCTTATGAATTGGTGCGTAACGTTTTATAATGAAAAGGTTGAAAAGAAAGCACTGGCATTCCCAAAAGGAATATTGGCTAATTTTCTGCATATTCTTGAAATGATGGAGGAATATGGCCCGGCACTGGGCGACCCTTATACTGCTTCGATGGGAAATGGACTCTTTAAAATTAGGGCAAAAGGAAAGGAAGGCATCGGGCGTTCCTTGTTTTGTACAATCAGAAACCAAGAGATTATTATTCTGCATTCATTTATTAAAAAATCTCAAAAAGCACCCAAAAAAGAAATAGATTTAGCAAGAAAACGGATGAAGGAGGTGAAACAACCATGACCCGTCCCACATTTTATAATTTTAAAAAGAAAGCATTACGTGATCCAGACGTAAGGGCAGAATACGAATCATTGTCTGCTGCTTATCATGTTAGAAAAAAATTGATTGGTCTTCGCAAGAATGCTGGGTTAACCCAAGAGGAACTTGCCAAGAGACTACATACACAGAAAGGTAATATTTCTCGTCTTGAGAATGTACATTCAAAAATGTCACCAAAGCTATCAACAATAGAAGAATATGCCAAAGCAGGTGGGTTTAAATTGGAACTCGATTTTGTGCCTCAAAAAACTTTGAAATCACATGACCTATAAGGGTTGAGCCGATTCACATAGCGGTCAAACTCAATCTCATTATGTGAGAAGTTGCGAAAGCTTGGTCGTTCCGTATGCTGTCCTACAAATTTTCGCGGATTGAATTCAAAATAAACTCATGCAAAGACTCCCTGTTCCTCCAGGCTGTTTCCTTGGCCGCTTTGTGCAGATCGAGCGGAATCCGGAGGGGA
>JAUSPI010000114.1 GCA_030655775.1 Syntrophales bacterium | reverse complement strand
AAAAGTCCGTTTTCTTCGCTCAGAACCATTTTGTGGATGCTGTTATTGCCCGGCTAAAAATCTAAAACTCGTGCTTATGCACTCAAACAGTTAGATTTTCTTAACGCCGGTCACTACCACCATCTTTTTCCCAAAATGCTTGAATTCGCTCTGAAAAGACTTTTTGCGAACTTGTCAACCTTAAAACCTTGGGAAAGGGTTTGAGCTCTCTTAATGTTTTTCTAAAGCTCCAGAATCATTGCTACTTCATCGCAGTAGTCGGGATATTTTGGGCACTTAAAACAGTCGGACCATATTTTCTCTGGGAGGGTTGATTTGTCAACCTCCACGAAACCGAGTTTTTTGAAAAACTCAGTTTGATAGGTAAGGGTAAATATTCTTAAAAGATCAAGGGTTATTGCCTCGGAAATACAAGCTTCAACGAGCTTTTTCCCGATTCCTCTTTGCCTGTACTCATCTTTTACACAAAGAGACCGAACTTCAGCCAGGTTTTCCCAGAAAATATGCATGGCACAGACACCTGTCACAAAATCGCTGCTGTCCTCAACACAAACAAAGAAATCTCTCAGGCTGCCATAAATATACATCAAAGACCTGGGAAGCATCTCGCCTTTCCCCGAAGAGGTATTTATCACCCCGTGGATAACTTTTGCATCACTTACTTTAGCTTTTCTGAGCATATCAAATCCCTAAGTTTAGAGTTCAGAGTTCAAAGTTCAGAGTCAGGAAACATAAAAAGAAACTTTGAACTTTGAACTTTGAACCCTGAACTCTGAACTCAACTCCGTGAGGCTTTCAGCATCTCACGAGCATGTTCCCTGGTCTTTTCGGTCATCTTAAGTCCACTGAGCATCCTGGTAATCTCATCGAGACGGTCCGACTCAGAGAGGACGGATATTTGAGTGTTTGTTCTTTCCCCCGAAACCCTCTTTGAAACAAGAAAGTGGCTATCCCCAAAACAGGCAATCTGGGGAAGATGGGTAATACATATAACCTGATGACGCTTTGATACCTCCTTGAGTTTCCTGCCGACAATCCCGGCCATCGCACCACCTATGCCACTGTCCACCTCATCAAATATAATTGTATCAACGGCACCGGTTCCGGCCAGAGATTTCTTCATTGCCAGCACTATTCTGGAAAGCTCTCCGCCGGAAGCTATCCTGTTCAAGGGCTTTAATTCTTCCCCCACATTTGTTGATAGATAAAATTCAATTATATCAATACCTTTTGAGCCAACTTTATCTTCAACAGTTTCATTAAATGAAACTTCAAATCTCGTATTTGCCATTCCCAACGCATGAATCTCGCTCTCCAACGCCTCTTTTAGAACTTCAGCAACCTCATGCCGCCTTTGAGAAAGCTCCTTTCCTCTTTCCAGCAAAAACGTCTCTTTTGAAAAAATCTGCTCTGAGAGCCGTTTAATATCTTCTTCCAAAGATGATATATTTTTTAGTTCCTTTTCAACACTTTTTTTTGTCTCCAATACCTCTTCCAGCGTCTTGCCGTATTTACGTTTAAGCCTTCCTAAATACTCCAGTCTGTCTTCAATCTCCACAAGCCTGTCAGGTTCAAAGGATATATTTTTTACATAATCTCTCAGGGTAAAAGCAATATCCTCAAGGCTAAAAAATATAGAATCGAGCCCCTGCTCGGATACCTTCAAATCAGGATCAATTTTTTTTATCTCTTTTATGTTCTTTATCGTCCCGCCGAGCTCTTCCAGTATGGACCCACCTTTACCATAAAGGGTCTCATGGGACTCAGCGGCATATTCTGCCAACCTCTTCGCATTGCTGAGGATATTCTTTTCTCGTGATAGAGACAAATCTTCCCCAACCGTAATACCCGCATCCTCTATCTCCTTTAATTGAAACCTGAGGAATTCTTCGCGCTTTCCGCTCTCGCGGTTGATAAACTCAAGCTCATTGAGCCTCGATTTTAAATTTTGATACTCATGATAAAGATTTGTAAATTCAGACCGCAATGACAGGATATCGCCAAATTCGTCCAGTATATCTATGTGGTTTTCGGCATTTAGTATAATTTGATGTTCATGCTGACCGGATATATTAACCAGCGATTCGGCTAACGTGGAAAGCATGTTCAATGTGGACAGGTTTCCATTGATATAAACCCTGTTTTTACCCGAACGCGCCACAATTCTCTTAACAACAAGTTCATCCCCCTCATATAAACCGCTACTCATCAATTTTTCTTTCAATTGCTCCTTGTTGCTTATATCAAAAAGTGCCTCTACCGTAGCTGTTTCTTCAGCGGATCTTATCAAATCGGAGGATGCCCTGTCTCCAAGAAGAAGACCGACAGCACCGATGATGATAGACTTGCCTGCACCGGTTTCACCGGTAATGACATTAAGACCCCCCGTAAGAGATACCTGAAGCTCATCGATGATAGCAAAATTTCTAATATTCAGCTCAATCAACATTTCAATCTCTATTCACACCCGGCGGCAATCCGCCCCACCCTAACTTGGTCCGTAAGATCTCCAAGTAGTCTCTGTGAGGAGAAACAATAAGATTTGTATAATATTCAGATTTTTTTATAATAATTATATCCCCCGACTTCAACGTAACCGAATCCTGTCCATCCAGGGTCAATGTTGCTCCTTTCTCTTTCGTCCACAAAATAACCTCTATATTGACACTATCGGGAAAAACCACCGGTCTATTTGTCAATGTATGTGCGCATATAGGATTAATAATTATTGAATCAAGTTCAGGAGAAATAAGCGGCCCCCCGGCAGAAAGGGAATATGCCGTGGAACCTGTAGGCGTAGATACAATAATCCCATCTGCCTTAAAGGTGGTCATATACCGACCATCAACAAACGTTCTCAGTTCAATTATCCTGGAAAGATTTCCTCTGTTGATTACAGCATCATTGAGGACAACGCTCTCGCTTATGCATTTTTGTTTCCTGTTTATTGTAACATCGAGCATCATTCTCTTATCAGTTTGATGCTTTCCACTAAAAACTACCTCCATCGCATCAAACATTTCATCTAAATTGACCTCCGTCAAAAAACCGAATTCCCCTAAATTGATGCCGAGGACAGGCACATCAAATTTCTTAACAGAACGCGCCGCGCGAAGAATCGTTCCATCCCCGCCTAAGACAACAATTATATCTACTAAAGATGCAAGTTCTTCACATTCAAGCCCGGAAGCCTCCCCCAGCTTTTCAGCTACTTCCTTCTCCAGAAAGACCCCCAAATTCTTTTTTAAAATCCACTCTTTCAATCGTGAGGCATACTCCAAAGCCTTTTCCTTGCCGACATTTGCTATTATCCCTATCTTTTCAATACCCATTTTAACCTCTGCTGTAACTATTCAGGAAAAACTTTTTATATGACTCTTTATATTGATCAGACTACCGAATATCCGTTCAATCCCTCGATTTATTTCCTATACTTCATGATCCCCCCTTTTTCAAGATGAAAGATTGGCCCCAAAAATAGACGCGGTCGGTGATGTCAGTAACTGCCCTCTGAAAACCTATCATGTTCCCATCTTTATCTTTTCTTACCACCGTTTGAGATAAGGGGGGTATTGATGATACTGCCATCTTTTTTACGTAAATTGACAGGACAGGCTTTAACATATCCCTGTTCTTCAACTATTCGGGTATGTTTTTTTCTTTCCTCTGTTGGTCTTTTTTTCAATGTCCAATAAAGCTGTGTGCAATTTTTGATTTGATAACACTGCTCTCGATATGATTGATGTACCAAGAAATATTCAACATCATCCACAACTAAAATGGTTTATCCCCTCCCATGATGCCAACAATATAAGCGATATGCTCCATGGAATTCATAATCGGAATAAAGGTTATTTTTCTTTCATTGTCCTTGCCTTTTATATCAAGAGTTATATCATCTTTATCTATTTTTGAGCGTTTACTCTCAAGTTCACGGTAAATATTCTCAAAATCGACCTGCTTGAAGAAATCTTTAATGTTTTTTCCATTGATATCTTTTTTGTTAACTTCTACTTCTTTTGCAAGTTTTTCGGAACAATTAATAATAGTGCCACGGCAGTCTAAAATAAACATCTCTTCATCTGCTCTATCCACCAAAAAATCGCTTACCCGGGACAGAGAGCTTATCTTTACGGTCTTCATTTCATTTAAATTATTAAGGTGAAATAATAGATATTTTACTCTCTTTCCTATCTGCCCCATCTCATCCAGGTGCTGGGTTATATCATATTTCCCGTACTGGGATAATTCAACCATCTTATCCAGCCGTTTCAATACATTATCGCTCATTCTCACAAAATTAATGAAAAATAAAAGCACTATCAGAAGAATGACTACAGAAGCAAATATGAAGTTTTCGAGTTCATATTTTAAAACAAGGTTTGTATGAACTTCTATGCTTTTAAGCGCGGTGAAAAATTTTATTTCACCGAAAATGACTATAAAGCAGAAAAGTATCGTCAGAACCAATAAATCTCTTTTCCTTACAAGAATCATTTTAAAGCTCCTTAAGGTTTTCGATATCTTTATCGCTTCCTAAAACGACTAAACTATCGTTTATCTTCAAAATATCATCCGGTGTCGGATACAAGATCAATTCTTCTTTCCTGGGGTTCCCCATTTCATCTATAGTAGTTTCAATCCTCCTTATGGACACAAGTGTCACATGGTATTTTTTCCTCAGACCTATGTCTCTCAGGGATTTTTCTACAAATCCCGAAGGAATTTTTATTTCGGCGATCGAATGATCATCAGAGATCGGTATCATTTCGACCATATCGGGAGCTAATATCCTCTGGGCAAGCCTTCTTCCCTGCTGAACAGCGATATTGAGGACTTCAGTAGCACCCACCTTTTGAAGCACCTGTGCATGAACATCTGAGATCGCGCGGGCTATAATATATGGAACACCGATATTTTTAAGTAAAACTGTTGTTAAAATGCTCCCGTCCACACTATCTCCTATAGCAACAACTGCTACATCCACATCCTGCAGACCGACATTTCTCAAGGCATCTTCGTCCGTACTGTCTAAAAGCACAGCCTGAGTCACAGAGTCTTTTATCTTGTCGATAAGTTTTGGATCCTTATCAACAGCTATAACTTTTGATCCTTTTTCGGATAAGGCCCTACATACTTCCTGACCAAACGTGCCAAGGCCAAACACAGCATAAAGTGTTTCTTTCTGCATAATTTTCTCCTATGTTTCATCCGATATTAAGTTTACCAATCGGATATTTTATCTCGTATTTTCTTGTTTTCTGGGACAAGGCTGTAATTATGGTTAAAGGTCCCAGCCTTCCTATGAACATTATTAAAGTTATTACTATTTTGCCCGGTGCGGATAGATCCGGCGTTATTCCCGTTGAAAGACCTACGGTTCCAAAAGCTGATGTCACTTCAAATAATATCCTGAGAAATTTTTGATTCTCGGTCAAAGCTAAAAGAAGTGATCCTCCGAATATAAGTGTTGCAGATAAAAACATAATTAAAAACGCCTGATTAATAATGTCTTTTGAAATTGTATGTTTAAGAAGGATAACATCGTCTTTATTGTTAAATATCGACTTCACATACGCCCACACAACACCCAGGGTATTCACCTTGATACCTCCGGCACATGATCCGGAAGCGCCTCCTATATACATAAAAAGTATCATAAGTGAATATGTTGCCATATGCAGTTTTGATATATCCATTGTGTTAAACCCGGCTGTCCTTAATGTAACTGTCTGGAAAAATGCCATTAAATACTGCGTCGCTAAGCCAAGTTTAAGCAGGTTGTCTTTATGTTCGAATTTATAAATAAGGAGGGTGCCCGAGATCAAAAGCAAGGCCGTGGTAAAAAGAACGACTTTCGTATTGAGGGTAAGTTTCTCTACGCGCTGGGGCCTTTTTAATATTTTGCGTTTAAACAGAGTTCTTAAATTCCCGTAAGTATTTCCAACTACCACAAAACTTATACCGCCGGCTATAATAAGTCCTGATATTACAAAATTCATGAGAAATGATGATTTAAACTGTTCAAGATTATCCGTAAAAAGAGCGAACCCCGCGTTACAAAAAGCGGATACTGAATGGAACATTGCATAGAAGATATTCTTGATCCCGAAACCTTCAAATTTCATGAAAGCAAGATAGAGTAGCATTGCTCCTGCAAATTCAAAAATGAAAGTGAATAAAACAATGTTCTTGATCCCCTTGTTCAGGTTCCTTACATCATCTTCATCAAGCATATATGAAATTGCTATTTTGTCCTGATAAGTGAGACTTCTTCCCACAAGAAAAGCAGTGAAATAGGCGAAGATCATTATCCCCAGCCCCCCTGTCTGAATAAGAAACATTATTACCATCTTGCCGAAAATAGAAAATCTGGTAGCTGTATCCACGACAGTAAGGCCGGTAACACAGGTTGCACTTGCCGCAGTAAAAAGTGAATTGATGAAACCCAAGGTTTTTCCATCCGTTACCGAAAAAGGCATCATCAGGAGTATCGTTCCAACAATAATAACACTAAAGAAACTAAGCATTATTGTCTGTGCCGGATGGCGTGTGAGATTTACGAGAAAATAGTGCAGTTTTCTTATTCTCATTACTACTTTAAAGGCATTAAAAGCAGTGATAAGGACTATCAGCTTAACAGGCATATTATGACCATCAAACTCTTCGATGAAAAAGTGGTAATATTTGCCGAGGACAATTATTGCTATAAATGCTGTAAGAAACGAAACTTCAAGAATATTCTTTTTAAGGAAAGTGATTTTGGTTTTGGACTTGAAAAAGTATATGAAAGTTTCAGACGCGAAAAGTATAGATATAGATAAATCGATTGCATGAGATATAAAATTGGCCAAATATCCTTCTACATGGGCATTCTCCAGAATGAGCACCAGTATCCCTAATACGATGATACTGAAAGATAGTTTTTGGTCCCTCGAAATGATCGACATATTATTTTTATATCTTAAACGTGGGATAAACTTACAGCCAGGAAATGAAAACAAAATCGTGTAACATCATACATATTTACTATGAAAAAAACATATAAGATGTCTCCTTATTCCTTATTGAAGCTCCATCTGTTCATTAAGCCCGAGCCACGGCAACTGCGGCCATATCGGAGCCCCGCTCAATCTGGAAAGCGAAACATCAACGGCGTGTTCAGGATCCTCAAAAGGCATACTGCCGATTCCGGTTGCAAGAAACTCTGGTTTGATAATCATTCTGATTTTCCTTTCTGACGCAGATGATATTGTTATTTTTTGCAATAGCCATCTACGATATTGGTTCCTGTTTGTACTGAGTCCGACGTCTTGCCCGCCATTTTCCCGGGCCATTCAGGCAGAACATCAAGGCCTATTTTGGTAGGATACAATAAGTATTGCAAAGGTGCCTGTTTGTCAATTGAAAAGATGTTTCCGTAAGATAAGCCTCTCTATTCACTTTTCTTCCCGTCCTGAGTAATGCAACATCCTGCAGCCAATTCTCATTGACATACAAAAATTATTTTCTTATACTTTCCCATAAGAAAAGTAAATCCTTATCAGATAAAATCGGGAGAATATTTCAGGCTTGGATGAGGTATTACAGAATTGATGTTCAAGGATGCGAAACCCTATTTTTAACCCGATTTTCTGATTTTTGGATAGAATTGATTTGAAGGTCCAAGTGTAAACCAATTGTTTGGAAAGGAGGGTAAAGCAATGAAAGAAAATGGATTAGCAAACATGTTTTTGAGGCACTTTGTTATGGCAATTCCGTGGGGACTTGTTTTTTTAGTAATTTTCTTTATCGCATCAGCGGGCATTAAGCAGCAGGTCAAAGAAAGTATAGACTACTCAATAAAGACAGGCATTCACGAAGTGGCCAAGCTGGCATTTGATCATCGCTCTGTCATCGCTGTCAAGAAGAATGTAAAGGAAGGTATTGAATTCGTGGCTAAAACTGGCAAGAAAGAGATAAAAAATCTCTTGAATGACCCACAGGTCAAACAGGACATTAAAGAGGCCTTAGAGTACAGCGGTAAACATCTTCGGTAGTTTCCGGAAGAATGCAAGGTAAGACCTTTGCAAAATCGTGTTTTCGGTCATTGCGAGGCGTCCCGAGCGGAGTGAGGAAATAGATGCGACAATCTCTTGAACTGAACAGCGAGCACATTCCCCGCTGCTTGCGGCGGGGTTAGCGAGCGAATAAAAAATAAATTTTTTCCTTAACAGCTCACTATGCCACTTTGCGGCATTATAATTGGAAGTAACTTATGTTTTTAGCAAATGCATTATTTCTGGCAAATATTAAGAAATGTTAACTACTTGCAACACATTTGCGAATTTAAGTTACTTGGAAGTCGGAGATTCCCCGCAACTTGTTGCGGGGAGCTTCAATTATCAACATTTTGTGAGGTTGCTGCGCATGCTCCCTTCGCTACACCCGGGGCCTCGGCCCCCCAGTAGAACTGCGCCTCCATCGCACCCCCTGCAGGGACTCCACGGGGCATGACGATATGGAGATATTGCGAAGCTTTCGGACTTACCATAAGTGAATTACCCCGTCCACAAGGCGGGTCATCTCACATATTCTTCTCCCCCGTGACGGGGGGGAGGCAAGGAGGGGGTGAAAAACATTTCAAAATTCCCTCTCTCTAATCTTCTCCCACCAAGGTAGAGGGAATTATGATGAAAGACACAAATCTCATCTGTACAAAGTGTAAAAAAACCTTTCAGATTGACCAGGTTTATCCCCGTTGCACTATGTGCGGTGAACCTCTGGAAATAGAAAAGGTAACCGGGGGAACGATCACTGAAGGGAATACTCTTCATCAAACGATCATGGAAAGGTACGCTGATTTTTTCCCTTTTTCAAAAACAGACAAGTTAACATCTCTTCAAGAAGGATTTACGCCACTGGTGGAATCTTCGAAGCTTGCATCCGAATTGCAGGTAAAAACCATCCTGCTGAAAAATGAGAGCCAGAACCCCACATGGTCTTTTAAGGACAGAGGTACCGTTTCCGGCATTCAGCATGCCCTGAGTCTTGGATACGAGAAAATAGGAACCGTATCGAGCGGTAACATGGCTGTTTCGGTGGCCGCCTACGGTGCGAGAGCAGGTCTGAAAACGTTTGTTCTGGTAAGTGCAACTCTTCCTCCTGAGAAACTGAATCCTATTGCAATGTACGATCCCGTTTTAATAAAAGTAGATGGTGATTACGGACAGCTTTATTTTGACAGTCTTGAAATTGGAAGAAAATACGGCATTTACTTTATCAATTCGGATGTGCCTTTTCGGGTGGAAGGTTCAAAAACGATCGCATTTGAAATTTGTGAACAAATGAATTTTGAAATCCCCGATTTTGTCGTCGTACCGACAAGTTCGGGCGGGAATATGCGGGGTATTATTAAAGGATTCGAGGAATTTCAACTTTGCGGATTAACCGGCAAAGTACCCAGAATTATCTGTGCGCAGGCAAGCGGCTGTTCACCGATTTATAAAGCTTATGCCGAAAACAGAGAAACGATATCCCGGTTTCAAAGCCCCGACACGATCGCCCATGCTATTGAAAATCCCTTTCCTCCAAGTGGAAACGAAGCTTTAAGAAAAATAAAGGAAAATGGCGGGTTTTCCGTTGTGGTTACAGATGACGAGATCCTTCAAGCACAAAAACGGCTTGCTAAGGAAGGGGTTTTCGTACAACCCGCTGCTGCAGTTCCATTAGCGGCAGTGAAAAAATTGAGGAATAAAAACATTTTAGATGAAAACTGTTCAATCGTTTGCATTATAACGGGTGGTGGATTAAAATACACGGCTATATTTGAAAGGCATAATTTAAAAACTGTTGAGTGTACGTTAGAAAACTTGGACAAACTTGTTGGGGAAACTGATTTCCTATTTGAAGTCAACAGGAGCTAAATATGTATGCAGTAATTATGGCAGGCGGCAGGGGCACCAGGTTCTGGCCCAAAAGCAGGGAGAAGATGCCAAAACACCTCCAGGACATCTTCGGCAAAAAAACAATCATACAGGAAACTGTTGACAGGATAGGCCCACTAATCCCGGTAAAGAATATTCTAATTGTGACAGGTGCCAATCACTCCGATGTGATTAAACAACAGCTTCCCAACCTGCCGGAAGAGAATATAATCATTGAACCGGTCGGCAGGAATACCGCCCCGTGTATCGGCCTGGCAGCAATGCACATCAAAAAGAAAAATCCGGAAGGTGTCATGTTTGTACTCCCATCGGATCATTATATTTCCGATGAAGAGGTATTTCGGCGTACCATTGCTATAGCCGGTGAGATGGCACAAAGGGGAAATCACCTTCTGACCATAGGGATAAAACCCACCGGCCCCGAAACCGGCTACGGCTATATGGAACAAGGAGAAGCGGTAGCCGCAATAAGGGGTGAAGAAATATTTCAGGTAAAATCCTTCCGGGAAAAACCTGACATCGAACAGGCAAAAACCTTTTTGGAGAATGGAGGCTTTCTCTGGAACAGCGGAATGTTTGTATGGAAAGTTTCAACCATACTGAATAAGATAGAAAAACTGCTTCCAGATCTTTACAAGGGGCTTAAAGAAATAGAAGATGCTCTCGGTACTGATAGTGAAAAAAATATTATTAGCAAAGCATATAAGGAAATAACGCCGATTTCCATAGACAATGGAATTATGGAGAGGTCCGGCAAAACACTTCTTGTCAGAGGAGATTTCGGCTGGAGTGATATAGGAAGCTGGAGTACCCTGTGGGAGATGTGGGACAAAGATGAAAATGGTAATGCCGTCAGGGGGCGTTTTATTGGTGTTGATTCTTCAAACTCGCTCATCTACAGCCCTGATAAACTGGTAGCCCTGGTAGGGGTAGAAGGTCTGGTTGTCGTGGAAACAGCAGATTCTCTTCTGGTATGCAAAAAGGATGCTTCTCAAGATGTGAAAAAGCTGGTAGAGATGCTCGAAGAAAAGAATATGAAAGAATACCTGTAGGAGCAGATAAAGCGTAAAATGGAAAAACCTTTATTCAGAGCGGATATTCAGCCTGTTTCCGCCATGGTTGGGGGACGACAGGTAGTTACGTTCATGGACCCTCTTCGTCTGACCAAAAACAGCATTGCTGTAGACATGAAATTATTCCCCTTACTAAGGCTGCTCGATGGAAAACATGACCTGAGGGACATTCAAAGGGTAATGACAATTCATCAGCAAGGCCAGATTGTATATCTGTCCGAGGTCGAATCTTTCATTGAGAGTTTGGATAAGGCTTTTCTTTTAAACAGTGAGTTGTTTAGAAAAAAGATGGGGAATCTACGTGAGGAGTTTAATTCTCAACCAGACCGCCATCCCATACTCGCAGGAAGATCCTACGAATCCGATCCTGACAGGCTCGGCCGATTTATTGAAGAAGTTGAAAGGAGTCTCCCACAGAATGATTCCGGCGGTACCGAAAAGAATATTACGGGCATACTGGCCCCTCACATAGACATAATTGCCGCAAAGACAACCTATATCAATCTCTATCGCTGGCTGAAGGGGAAAAATTACAGTCTCGTCATCATTTTTGGAATAAATCACCAACCACAGGATGGACTTTATTCAATATCCGAAAAAAATTATATCACCCCTTTTGGAAAATTAGAATCGGACAAGGATTTTATTTCAGAGCTCAAAAAGAAAATACCCGTAGGAACTCTGTCTTCTGATGATTTCTGTCACAAAATGGAACATTCCATTGAGTTTCAAACAATTTTTCTCCACTACTATTTGGAAGAACCGATATCAATTGTGCCGATCCTTTGTGGAGGAATCCACGAATTCACCTTCCAGAAAAGGAACATCTTTGATGATGCCCGGTTTATGGGGATGGTAGAGACACTCGAAGAGATGATTAAGGACAGAAATGGGAACGTCCTGCTTATTTCGGGCGTGGATTTCTCACATGTGGGACCGAAATTCGGCAATCAGATGCCGGCAGATGCCATTCTGTCGCGGGCTAAATCAAATGACCAGAAAATTATCTCGTCTATTTTAAAAGGTGAACCGGAAAAGATATATAAAAACGCAGTTGAAACACAGGACCAATTCAACGTATGCGGTCTTCCATCCATCCTTATTTTCTCCAGGTTGCTCAAGGGAAGCAAAGGGGAACTCCTTTCTCACGAAACCTACAACGAAACGGCAACAAGCAGTGCAGTAACATATGCATCAATGATCTTCACCGGCGGAACCTAAATCTGCATTATATGGAATAATGGAAAACACACAAAACATTGCACCCTACCCTCTCATACTCAAGCCTATTTTCAAGGAAAAGCCGTGGGGAGGAAGACGACTGGAAACGCTCCTCGGCAAAAATCTTCCGCCTGATGTCCCTATCGGGGAATCCTGGGAGCTTACCATCCGCCCTGAGGAAAAAAGCATCATTGCCAACGGCCCCCTCGCGGGAAAGACTCTGCTTGAGGCTTGCGAGCTTTACGGAATATCACCTGTTGAAGATGGCAGGTTTCCGCTCTTGATAAAATTTATCGATGCACAGGATACCCTTTCGGTACAGGTCCACCCGGATGACAAATACGTTTCACTCCACGAAGATACTGAAGATTCAGGTAAGAACGAGATGTGGCATATCCTTCATGCAGAACCTGGAGCAAGCATAATACTGGGCTTGAAAGAAGGGGTTACACGGGGAAAAATTAGCAAAGCTCTTGAAAAGAAGTCTCTGGAAGGCTGCCTTAATAAGGTTCCAGTAAAGGGAGGAGATACCTTTTTTATTCCTTCCGGAACGGTTCACGCCATAGGTCGCGGGATTGTCCTGGCGGAAATCCAGCAGAACTCCGATATCACATACCGATTATACGACTGGGACCGGGTTGACAACAAGGGAAATCCAAGGGAGCTGCATATTGAAAAGGCACTGGATGTCATTAACTTTTCTTCTACTGACACCAAAAAGATCGAAGAAATTGCCACTTATGAAGGCGAAAACAAAAAAACCGTACTGGTTAATTGCCCTTATTTCGCTGTTGAATTACTGGAAATCAACGAGGAAGCTGTCCAAAATGTGCCTGATAACTTCTCCATTTTTTCCATACTCGACGGCAGGTTAACCATCGGGTGTAGCTATGATGAAGTTAATGTGAAAAAAGGTGAAACTGTCTTTCTTCCAGCCGGCTGTGATTATAAATTATCTCCTGATATTCCCTCGAAAATGCTGAAGACACAAAGTAAGTACACAGATTTTTTAACAGGAGTTTCCCTCCAAGAGGTTTTTCTTCAACCCCGAAAATAACATTGAAGCTCCCCGCAACAAGTTGCGGGGAATCTCCGACTGTTAAGGAATTTCGCTACAACCCTGATGAGTGCCTCTTTATCGGTGACGGGAAGGGAGATCCAACGGCAGCAAAACATGCAAGGGTTTCCTTTGTTGCAATTGACCCGAAATACTGGAGGTTAGCTTAAATTACATTTAAATAATGTCATTCACAGAAATTTGGATAACTTTTATTCTTTAAAGCACAAATCTGCTCGACTTCAACTGTCGAGAATTCTTTCAGCCTCTTCTCGATCCACATCCATCAAGTGTTGAATCCCGCTGATGTCTGCCGCCTTATGTGTCAGGGCTGCTATATCATCTCGTGATATATATTTGAGAGCGAATTTTCGGCTGCCGGCCAGAAACTGGGACAAGCCCTGGGCAAGACGCTCGTAGTAGGTGTAAAGCCCCAGAGCACCAGCCGGAAGTTTTTCGAATTCATCGTCTCCTAATTCCGTGCGCAGATGACTTGCCGTCACAAATATATCGTCTCTCGAACTGCCAAAACGCTCGATGTACACCGGAATCTGGTGTTCATCAATTGTACGTCCGATTGTTTTACCAACCATCGCCGCGGCTATCGGGGCTCTGGCCATTCCTATGAGCTTCACGAATGGAGCGCCAAGGGCAAGTCCTTTGAAGATCTGGTCTTCAAAGGTAAAACCGCCGGCCAGAGCCAGAGCAGGCACTTGTTCACCCTTATCGGCAAGACGTTTGGCGTATTGATACAGAAGCGAGTGTAATTCAACAGGAGGCATACCCCACTCATTCATCATACGCCAGGGACTCATGCCGGTCCCGCCGCCCGCACCATCGACTGTTAAAAGGTCGAGTTTATATCTGGTAGCAAAAAGAACCGCCCTCGCCAGATCTGCCGGGCGATAGGCACCGGTTTTGAGGAAGATGTATTTAGCCCCGGCACTGCGTAATTCTTCAACCCGTTTGGCAAATGATTCCTCAGTCACCATGCCTACCCGTGAATGCCGCTCAAACTCCTTGAAAGCCCCCCTCTCAAAAGCTTTAATCACAACCGGGTCTGTCGGATTCGGCAGCACTATATAGCCGCGCTCCTGGAGCAGTTGTGCCTTTTTGATATCCCCGATTTTGACTTCTCCGCCGATATCCTTGGCTCCCTGACCCCATTTGAGTTCCACACATTCGGCACCAAGTTTTTCGATTGCATATTCCTGTACGCTAAGCCGGGTATCCTCAACGTTCGCCTGCACAATGATTGCACCGTAGCCGTCCCGCTGGTAATCTGTATAGAGCTTAACGCGACGTTTAAGGTCGACAGTATCAACCACCCGACCATCTTTAAAAACAGACTCGGGGTCCATACCAACAACATTCTCGCCAATAGTCAGGCCGGTTCCTGCCAAAGCGGAGCCGATAGCCAGACCTTCCCAGTTGTTCTTGGCAATATTCGTAGAACCGATACCGGGAATGATCCATGGATAACGGAACTTTATACCGTTATCATGACCAAAGGCAACTTCCAGGTTAACGGCGGGGAAGATAGCCTTATCGCTGTCAGCCTCTATCCCCTGGGCGCCAACAACGGTTCCCATTATATTGAAGTGCGAATAGTCCACCGGGTAGGTTTTCTCAGCGGCGGTTGTTATTACTCCGAACGGCTGCGGGTAAATCACTTCATGCCCCCGATAAGCACTCTTGCCTATTTCGCACATACCTATGCAGCCATCAACGCAGGTAACACACATACCTGAAGCCGGAACAACCGAGCCTTCCGTCCTGTTTTTAGTCAAAGTCGCCGCCGAAGCGTTTACCTTCGAAAACGTAGGTGCCATTTTATTTTGCTCCTTTTTATTTTTGTTAATCTTTCTTTATCTCACAAGCCACACAGGGATCCATGTAGCACATCATATCGTCAAACTGTTCTTTCTCGATGCATGGCGGGGTCAGATTCGCGCAGCCTCCACAAATTGCTTTTTCCGGTTCGTTGTAAGTACATCGAAGCTGACAGGCCGGACATACATACATACAAGCGCCACATAGCCGGCAAACATCCGATTTAGCATCAAACGGTGTGCCTATACTTCTATTCTCGCCACGGCTTCTAAAACCGATGGCCTTTGCCATCATCTGCTCTTCGCACGTACGGACGCAAAGCCCGCAGAGGATGCAATCCTCGTGCTCCTGCTTGAAACGCTGCCGGCGAATACCGTGTGCCGAAGCAAGGTCCTGGATTGTTTTGGATTGAGGACAGGAAGCGAGCAGCAGTTCCAGAATCATTTTGCGTGCCCGAAGGACCCTTGATGACGTTGTTCGCACTTTAAGCCCTTCCTCGGCCGGGTACGTGCATGAGGAGACCAATTTTGCTCTCGGCCCCTCTCCAATCTCCACCATACACAACCGGCAGGCACCATAAGGCGACAGACCTTCCATGTGACACAGTGTAGGAATCGGAAATCCCAAAAACTTAGCCGCTTCGAGCAGGGTAGTGCCTTTCGCAACTGCAACATTCAGCCCGTTTATAGTAAGATTGATCATCATTATCCTTTCAAAAAGCTATACAACATCCACAGCTTCAACTTTGCATACACTTCTGCATGCCCCGCATTTAACGCACTTGGTGGTATCGATAACATGCCGTTGTTTCTTTTCTCCCGTAATCGCCCCCTCTGGACAGGCTTTGATACAAACCTGGCATCCCACACAGTTTTCATTAATCGAGAAAGTAATGAGTGCCTTACATACTCCGGCAGGGCAATGCTTCTTTTCGATATGTTCGATGTATTCATCCGTAAAATATCGTAGAGTAGAGAGAACAGGATTCGACGCGGTTTGTCCCAGACCGCACATCGTCGTATCCTTAACCACTTCTGCTAATTCTTTGAGAAGATCCATGTGCTCAAGTGATCCATTGCCGTTTGAGATATCGTCGAGAATCTCATACATCCTCTGCGTGCCTTTACGGCAGGTAAAACATTTGCCACAGGACTCGTCTTTGAGAAAATTCATAAAATATTTGGCGATATCAACCATGCAGGTATTTTCGTCCATTACAATCATACCGCCGGAGCCCATAATTGATCCCACCTCTGCCAAACTTTCGTAGTCAACAGAAACGTCGAACATATTTGCGGGGATACAACCACCGGACGGGCCGCCTGTCTGAACCGCTTTAAGTTCCGCCTTGCCTGCGGCCCCACCACCGATGTCATAGACTATTTCCTTGACGGTTATACCCATGGGTACTTCGACAAGACCGGTATTTTTGATTTTGCCGACCAGGCTGAATATTTTTGTGCCCGTATTATTCTCAGTCCCGACCGTTGCGAATTTATCCGCACCTGATTTGAAAATTAAGGGGATATTTGCCCAGGTTTCAACGTTGTTAATTACGGTTGGTTTACCGTCAATACCTTTTTGAACAGGGAACGGCGGCCGTTGACGCGGTTCACCTAATTTCCCTTCGATAGACCGTATCAGCGCCGTTTCTTCACCGCATACAAATGCACCGGCACCTATGACAATTTTGATGTCAAATGAAAAACCGGTTCCAAGTATATTGTCACCCAGAAGGCCCAGTTCCTGTGCCTGTTTTAAAGCTATCTTCAAATGCTTAACGGCAAGAGGATATTCATTTCGAACATACACTATGCCTTCGGTTGCCCGAGTACCATAAGCGCCAATGACCATTCCTTCGATAATACTGTGTGGATTGCCCTCAAGCACGCTACGGTCCATATAGGCGCCAGGGTCACCTTCATCAGCATTGCAGACGAGAAATTTGCCTTCGTCGCTGGATTGTTTTGCCAGCATCTCCCATTTCAGCCCTGCAGGAAATCCAGCACCACCGCGTCCGCGCAATCCAGAACGTTTAACCTGCTGAACTATCCAGTCGGCATTTTGCTTCGAAAATACATCCTCCAGAACACTGTACCCTCCCTGAACGATGTAATCGTATATCCTAATTGGGTCTATCTTTTCGTTCAGACCTAAAATGCTACGTTGCTGATACTTGAAGAAAGGAATATCGTCACGATTGTAATATTTTTCGCCCGTATTAGAATCCCGACAGAGAAGGTCTTCGACGTATTTGTCCGAGAGCAACGCCTCGACAATCCTTGGAACATCACTGAGTCCCACTTGTACGTAGAATGCCTGTTGCGGCTCAGTGAGAATAAAAGGTCCCATCTCACAGAATCCATGGCATCCGGTAATCCTCAGCGCCACTTTGTCCACCAGGCGTTTTTCAATGATGTATTTCTTTACGACTCGAATAATGCCGCTTGAGCCGCTTGCGTGACAAGCTGTTCCACCACAAATCACCAAGCGCGGTTTGTTTTCATCCAAGGTTTCAAAAAGTATACTGCGTAATTCTTTCAGCTCACTTACAGAAGACAGTCGTAGCGTTTCAGTGTCTTGCACAAACGATTGCTTCACATAACCATTCTCGCCCATTCGTTTCATAATCTAAACCAAATCCAACATACGGTTTTTACATCCCTGTCGTGCACAAATTTTAATTCTACCGCCACCCTCAACGGGCATTGGCATCATCGGCGCCTCGCATTCCGAACAAGTCGACGTGCTTGGAATTTCCGAATCACAATGCGGACAAATAAAACTAACAACCATATCTTCGGGAATTTCATGCTCAGTGCAAACATTATAACTACCATACAGACTCGACATTCTTATCCAGCCCTGCTTGTGATCCATGGCAGCGTTTATCTTGAGTGAGGGATAGCCGTCGATGATAAAAGTCTCATCCTTGAAACTCTGGTTGCAATGAGGACATCTTACGTCGATAGGGAATATCCGCTCGTCTTTTTCTATGTCAAGCTTGTCAAGTCCTTTTCGTCCTTGATCTAACAGTTGTTTTACTTTCGATCTTTCTACTTTTGAAAAGTAATGGCCATCAATAACAACCACCGGGCCGAGAGCACAGGCACCTAAACAATTTACCGTTTCCAGTGTAAATTCCTGATCTTCGGTTGTCTGGCCTGCTTTAATACCGAGTTGCTGCTCAAATTCCTCTACAACCCCTTGTGCCCCCCGAACGTGGCAGGCAGTGCCGAGACACACACAGCTAAGATGCTTACCTTTAGGCTTCAAGCTAAAAAACCTGTAAAATGTTGCGACACCATATATATCAACCAGGGAACGGCTGGTCCTTTCGCTCACTATTCTAAGCGCCGTTTCAGGAAGATAACCGTATTTGCTCTGGATCTCTTCAAGGATAGCGACAAGGCCGCCTCTGTTCTGGTCGTACTTTTCCAGGATTCTTAAAATATCTTTCGAATCTATCTCTCCTTCCGCATAGATATTGTCTCTGTTCAAGATAGCAGTGTCTTGTTTCATTTTATCGGTACTCCTCGCAATGCCAAACACCGCCTTCAGGTTTTGGAAAACCACAGGTTTTTAGGTTTTCGCAGTTGCAGCAAAGTCCCATAGACTTTAATGACTCTTTTTCAGCATCGAATGAATAAGTTACTGGCGTGGTTTGTTCGGCGGTCTCTACCGAAGGGCCGCTGTCAATTTCAAACTCTTCGCAATACAAGACCGGTTTGTTAGGCAGCTTAAACATACAGTCCGGGGCATTATTGCAGGTCATACAAAGTCCAAGGCGTCTTAAGTTTTCTGACATTGTCGGCTCCTTTACTCTGCGTTTCGTGAACATCTGACGGTTGAGCAAAAATCATACCACCTGTTGAACAACAGAAACGTACCGCCGCTGACGCTTAGCTTGAAAGGAGATCAACGAGAGGATATCATCCCTAAATTGAAGAGAATTGACGAATTTGGGGAAATAATCTTTTTCAATCGATTGGGGTGTTCATTGCACAGTCGTACCCGGTGACAGGCAGCACACAGGCGGGGAGATTTGAACCACCGGAGAGAATTTCCCCGGCGGCGCGAGGCAAGATTTCAGGGCGAAGGCTGATCGGCCTTTTTGAGCTTTTCACGTAGGGGTTTGCGGTCGATGCCGAGGATTTCCGCGGCCCGGGTTTTATTACCGTCCACACTTGCCAGGACATTTTTAATGTACTCGCTTTCCACTTCAGCGAGGGTTCGGGTGAATCCCGTTTCACGAAGGGCTGAGAAACGCATAAGAGAAGGTAAATCGGGAACGTCTATTAGATTACCGTCGGTCATCACAACAAGGCGCTGGATCACATTCTCTAATTCTCTTATATTTCCCGGCCAATTATAGTTTCGAAGACTTTGCAGGGCCTTATCAGAAAAACGACGTGGCGACCTGCCCAATTCGGCTGCAAACCTGTTTGCAAAATGACGTGCTAACAATATTATATCATTGGCTCTTTCTCTCAACGGCGGGATAGATATGGTAATAACATTGAGGCGGTAAAACAGATCTTCCCGAAAAAGTCCCTTTTTCACTAAACCGTGCAAATCTTTGTTTGTTGCAGCCAGAATCCTTACATCAACTTTCCGTGTTCGGTCGGAACCAACCATGCAAATTTGTTTATCCTGAAGTACGCGAAGAAGCTTTACCTGCATGGACAGACTCATTTCGCTGATTTCATCGAGAAAGATCGTACCTCCGTCGGCAGTATGAAAGAACCCTGCTCTCGATTCGATTGCCCCGGTAAAGGCCCCCTTTACATGCCCAAACAATTCGCTTTCAAGCAGGCCTTCAGGAATACCCCCACAGTTTACCGGCACAAACGGCGAAGAGGGTCGTGTGCTGCCATAGTGAATAGCTCTTGCTACAAGCTCCTTGCCTGTACCGCTTTCCCCTGTAACAAGAACCGTAGCCGAAGAGGATGAGGCCTTGCTTATGGCTATAGAAATTTTATGCATTGCCTTCGATGTCCCTATGAGGCCTTTATGCACAGGGATCGCCCGTTTCGGTACGGTATTTCCAAGCCTTCGCAGCCTTCCTTTATCAAGCACACGCTGAACAGCAGATAGAAGCTCAGTATCAGTAAAGGGTTTGGGTAAAAACTCTTCAGCGCCGGCCTTGACCGCCTCGACTGCTCCTTCAATTGACGGATAGCCGGTAATCATCATTACTTCAGTGTCTTTAAAGTTTTCTCTGATATGCATCACCAGGTCGAGACCATTAACCTTAGGCATTTTGAAGTCAGTAATGACCAGATCAAATTGTGTTGTCCCAAGAGTTGCGATCGCTTCGGACACGCCGGGTGCCGTGAAAGCCTGATAGCCCGCTACTGTCAGATTTCGCTGTAAAACCTCCAGTGTGTTTACAGAATCATCCACTATCAAAATGCGTTCTTTCCTGGCAAAAGACGTCATATTAAGCACTTTCCTCCGTGTCTTCCAGCTCTGCCACCGGCAATCGAATCTCGAACCGGGTACCGAAGCCGGGTTTGCTCTTAACATTAATCGAACCGCCATTGGCGGTAACAATCCCATATACTACAGGCATACCTAAACCAGTTCCCTGGCCAAGGTCCTTAGTCGTGAAGAATGGAATGAATATTTTATCGAGGACATCCTCGCTCATACCGGTCCCCGTATCTTTCACGATAAGATAAACGTTGCGGTCGTGAAATTGTGTCTGAACCATGATCCTGCCTGTTCCCGGCATTGACTGCAAGGCATTGGTAACCAAATTGGCCAGGACCTGGTTCAATTGCGCCGGATCAGCTGTGACTTCCGGCAGGTTCGGGGAAAGCAGACGAACAAGTTCTATACCTTCCTTGCTGCACCGAGATTCGAAAAAATAAAGGCCGTCTTCCACCACCTGATTGAGGTTGACCCTTGTCTTCTGAGGTGGTGCCTGTCGAGCAAAAACCAGGAGCTTCCGGATAATCTCCCGTGCGTGCAAAGAAGCGGTTTCGATTTTTTGAATGTCCTGCCCGGCTGAAGCCGGAATCCCGGGGCACTTCTGTGCCAATTGGGCAAACCCAAGAATATTCCCCAGAGGTTCATTGAGCTCATGGGCTACACCTGCCGCAAGCATCCCGATGGTAGCCAGTCGGTCAGCATGTCTCAGTTGATCGTGGAGCTTTGTTCTGTCCTTCTCTGCCTGCTTGCGTTCGATAATACGTGCCACCTGGCCGGCCACTGCATCAATCAGTTTACGTTCTTCCTTGAGAAATGGACCCTCATCAAGATCGGGTTTTTCCTCTACATAAACCAGCTCAACAGCACCTCTTGGCACACCATCCACAATTATCTCAGCCGTCTGCTTTTGGCGGCAATCACGGAAGCCGTGGGTCGTGTAGGAAGTTCCATCCAAGATTATTCTCGCGAAAGCTGTTTCGGGATAGTGCCATGCGGGTGGGATAATTTCGACTATTCGTTGAAGAATTTCTTCCAAGGATATGCCAAGCTGTCCGGCTATCTGAGAAATCCCGTAAAGACATGTTAGCTCTTTGACTCGCTCACGTAACGCCACTTCGGTGGATTGTGATAATTGGTCGTCTACCATCAGCATCCTCATAAGTTAAGAAGAAAACTCTTCTGGAGAGCGCCTCGTGCAGGTTCTCAAAGAACATATTTTTGCACGAGACAATATGGCTTCCAAAGAGGGTGTTGAAAAGAACAGCTTTCGAGGCTATCGATACACTTAGTAATGGTAAAAAGTCATAAACTACACCATTTGTCATCCTGAACTTGTTTCAGGATCTAATTATTTCAACAAGTTCGAGACCCTGAAATAAATTCAGGGTGACAAAGAAAGATTTTTTATGAGACCATCAATATAAAATTCTTGGAAAATTCCTTGCACTTTTAATGAAGTTTGTCAATGGTTTTCAAGAATTGAATCACAATTTAAAGATATCTTGCCGAAAGTGATATAGCAGTTATATGAACTCAGAAAATCGACAAGGAAGTTTGGATACAATAAAGCTGTATGCAGTTTTTGATCTGATGATTTTGTTACGTACAGTAAACAAATATCTTGAAAATTAAGAAGCCTGTTTTTTACCAGCGTATAGCACTGTCTTCAATTTCTGTACTGACATTTCAGTCAGAAGATATTGGGGTTTTTAAAATCACCTTTCCCTTGCTTCAGGAAGAACGGAACAGAATTTCACCCCATTATCATTTGAACTTCGCACGGCGAAAGCTGTTGTGCAGATCTCCGTACCGTGATTTCTATCAAGGCCTTCTTTTTGGCTGCTTATCAAGCTTGTTTCTTGATTTTTGTTTCTGTTTTTCGGTGTTCTGTTTCCGCCCCTTTTCCTTATCTTTCTTACCGCCCTTGTCTCCCATTACGTCTCTCCTTTTCCTGTTGTCCAAAAAAATCTTATCTGTTTCGCTGCACCGAAAAGATCTAATCATGATCGAACAGTAAATTATATGTTTATTAATGTCAAAGAGAAAATATTTTTCTACGGTATTCTATTCAGGCAGGAATGGCTTGCTTACAATTCAGCCTATTACAAACAACACTGCTATTTTTCCGGCTGGGCAATCCTGTATCTTATCCTCAACACCCCGTCTTCAAAACTTGATGAGATAATCCGGAATTCGCCGATTTCTTTTGATGAATTCACATGGGAACCGATGCATGGGCAGGCATCATAATCTCCGATTCTGACAATTCTGAGGTTATCACCCGCATCGTCGGGCAACCGCTCCAGCTTATAATGTTTCTGCGCCTCCTCTTGGGAAATATACTCTTCGGCAACCGGCATATCGGCCATGACAACGTCATTAACCCGCTTTTCGATTTCCCTGACTTCCTTTTCAGATAAAGAACGATTGAAATGGTAATCGCATTTCGATTTTTTCTTTTCGATATGGGCGCTGAAACCGCGGCCGCAGTCGAACATCCTGATCATCGTCTGATTGAGGAGATGCTCCGCCGAGTGCATTCTTGATTTCCGGTCAATTTCCTTTTTCATAGCTGTATCATTACCTCGTTCAATTGCGCTGTCAAACACGCCCATAGAAGAACTGAGAAACTGTTTGTCGGCCCAGAAACTTGAGAGACGTCTCGAGGTGATCCGAGGGGGCGGAGACTGGCCCAAAGGCAGAATTGCTCACCCGCCTTCTTGAGGAATTTCGCTACAACCCTGATGAGTGCCTCTTTATCGGTGACGGGAAGGGAGATATATCGGCAGCAAAACATGCAGGGGTTTCCTTTGTTGCAATTGACCCTGACACCGTAGAATTTGACGGCGAGAGCGGATTCGACAGGCCTTACACCAATTTAGCTCATTTCGGCCGGGAGATACTCCGCATAAAACGCGTACAAGAGTGAATCCCCCTCACCCTCCCCTAACCCCTCCCATCAATGGAGGGGAACACAGATCGGGGGTCAGGTCTTGCTTATTGCCATCATGAATGTCAGAGGGGTCACAAAATTGCATCAAGGATGGCAAAAAGCAAGACCTGACCCCCGACTATGCTTTCTGGGGTTTGGTAACTTTTCCTGTCATGATATATTCGTGAATGCTCGCAGCAGCAGTTTTTCCGGCGCCCATTGCGGAAATCACCGTGGCAGCCCCCGTTACGATATCACCACCCGCGAAAACGCCCTCTTTGGAAGTTTCGAGCGTGTCCGGATCACACTCCAATGTGCCCCAGCGGGTAGTCTTAAGATCCGGCGTGGTCATTGGAATAAGCGGATTTGGAAGGTTGCCGAGCGCGGGAATAACCGTATCACATTCAATAATAAACTCGCTGCCCTCGACGGGTGCCGACCTGCGGCGTCCGGAGTCGTCCGGCTCCCCCAGTTCCATCTTTATACACTCCACGGCTTTTACCCTGCCTTCTGCGTCGCCGATGATTTGAACCGGATTGGTGAGAAGTTGAAATTCAATGCCTTCTTCCTCGGCGTGGTGGATTTCCTCGTCCCGTGCCGGCATCTCCTCACGGCTTCGCCTGTAGACTATTACGGATTCCGCCCCGCTTCGCACAGCAGTCCGGGCCGAGTCCATTGCAACGTTGCCGCCACCTATAGTAACGGTTTTCTTGCTCCTGATAGGTACAGTGCCGTACTCGGGAAACCTGAATGATTTCATCAGGTTCGATCTGGTGAGATACTCATTTGCCGAATAGACGCCCACAAGGTTTTCACCGGGTATGTCCATAAACATGGGTAGGCCGGCGCCGGTTCCGATAAATACCGCATCGTAACCGCTGCTTAAAAGCTCATCTACGGTGCGTGCTTTCCCGACCACGTAATCCATGATGATCTCAACGCCGAGTTTTTTCAGATAATCGATCTCGAACTTTACTATTTCTTTGGGCAGGCGGAATTCGGGGATGCCGTATACCAAGACCCCGCCTGTTTCGTGAAGTGCTTCGAAGATCGTGACACTATGTCCTAATTTGATAAGATCACCTGCAACGGTGAGCCCCGCAGGCCCCGCCCCGATGATGGCTATCTTTTTACCTGTCGGCTCAGCGATCTCAGGTATTTTGATCTTACCGGCCTTCCGCTCGTAATCAGCGGCAAACCTCTCGAGGCGTCCAATAGCCACCGGCTCACCCTTCTTGCCGAGGATGCACTTGATCTCGCACTGGGTCTCCTGCGGACACACGCGCCCGGTGACGGCAGGCAACGCATTCTGTTCCTTGAGCTTCCACGCCGCCTCAATAAATTTACCCTCTTCGATGAGACTGATGAAGGCCGGGATATCTATGTTCACGGGACAACCTGTTATGCAAAGCGGTTTCTTGCATTGGATGCAGCGCTTTGCTTCCATCACGGCGAGTTCTTCAGTGAAGCCGTATGGCACTTCCTCAAAATTATGCTTTCGTCTTTTCGGGTCCTGTTCAGGCATCTTCTGCCTGGGAATCTTTTTTCTTTCCTTAGGGTCCATGTCAATTCCTGATATTTATTTTAGCGGTGGTTGTACATCTTGAACGGCTCCTGGGGCAAGGCCTCGACCTCTTCCTTTTTGAATGCGGCCTGCCTCTGTATGAGTTCAATCCAGTTGATCTTCAGCCCGTCCAGAAACGGGCCATTCACACACGCAAATTTAGTATCCTCCCCGACACTGACACGGCATGCCCCGCACATCCCCGTACCGTCAAGCATGAGCGAGTTCATCGCGGTTTGAGTCGGGATATCATGTTCCCTGGCGACTTCAGAGACGAGCATCATCATAAACGTACACCCGATGACGTACGACTGATCTATCTTTTCTCCTCTGTCAACCAGCATCGAAATTACCTCCTGCACACCACCCTTCATTCCTGCGGAGCCGTCTTTTGTAACAATAATCAATTCGTCGCAGTTTTGGGAAAGCCTGTCCTGCCAGTGGAGCAGGTAATGGCTCGATGCTTCCTCGATGCAGATTACCCTGTTGCCGGCTTCTTTCATTGCACGGGCAATGGGAAGTATTGCACCAACACCATAACAACCACCGGCGCAGACAACCGTGCCGTATTTTTTAACCTCGACCGGCATTCCGAGCGGCCCGGCAAGGTGTGCGAGATATTCGCCGGAGCGTGTGTTCGCCATCTCGCGGCTCGATCTGCCAACTTCAAGAATCACGATTGTAATGGTGCCCTCTTTGCGGTCAAAGTCCGATATGGTGTAAGGGATACGCTCAGATTTTTCGTTCACCATTGCTATAACAAACTGGCCGGGTTGACACTTTTCTGCAATCACCGGCGCGTGTACCGTGATCATATGGGTATTAGGCACAATTTCTACCTTTTCAACAATTTTGAATGGTCGCTCTTCTACAATCTTCTCTTCTGTTGATTTTTCTTCGGTTTCCTCCGGAACAAGGCTCTTGAGTGCATAGACGATGTCGGCAAGCCTGTGCCCCCTGTAAAAACGTGGCAGGGCAGCAACATCATCGAGGGGTGACGGATCGGGTGATACCGGCACATCGTAAACCACACTCTTTTCACTCAATTCTTTGTTAATATCGGCCGCGGATTCGAAATCGAACCCGGAAGCACCCATCTTTTGAGCAATATCGCAGACAATCTTCCAGTCCGGGAACAGACCCTCAGGGGATATAGCCGCGGCAGCAAGTATTTTAATCTCTCCGGATGAGGTGAGGAAAGTACCGTCAGTTTCGGCAAGTGTTGCAGCCGCGATCACAACATCCGCCGCTTTTTCTGTTTCGGAAGAAAACATGTCGGATACAACAATTATCTCAAGCCTTTGGAGCACAGCCGGTTCAAGATAATTGCCGGCCGAGTAAAGGGCCTTGACAGCTCCTTTTTCTATGGCTTCGGCCACCTGGCCGGGTTCTATTGCAAGGTTTTCGCCGTCGGCTGTAGCAACAGCAAAGTTGTCAGATTTCATAACTTCTTTTGCAAATTTCTTCAGTATATAAATCTCCTCACGGGTGGCCGCCGAATTGGCAATAAGGGCAAACTGTTCTCCCGAGTAGGCCCCAAGTTTTTCCGCAGCCATGGCAATCGCATCCTCATATATTGTCTTTATCAGACCGTCTTCGATACGCACCTGGTGCGAAACCATCCTCAAAGGGTTGTCCAAAAGCTGCGGTAGCACGAACCGCCCCACCGCACAAATACGGGCCTCTCTTGTAAACTCTGTCATCCCTGACCCGATCACCCGCCCATTCTTGAGCTTCAGGCTGATTGAACATCCATGAGGGCAGACCACGCATGTGGAGTCTTCTGTCTTATCCGCGGCCCCGCACCATTTTGCAAACCTGTCAGACAGCGCGCCTGTCGGGCAGATATCAATGCACGCACCGCAAAACTGGCAATCCGTTTCAGTGTGATCCCTGTGGAATGCCGTCCCGATGCGAGCATCCTTGCCTCGGTTGATAAAATCGATCGTGCCTTTTTTATGTATCTTTTCGCAGATGCGGGCACACCGACCGCAAAGTACACAGAGATTGTAATCCCTGTCCATAAACGGGTCGTTCCGTTCAATCTCCAGATTCCTGTAAATTATCGGTACTTCGAATTCGTTGATCTGGTATTCATCAGCGAGCTTTCTCAGTTCGCAATTATCCAGATTGCTGCAAAAAATGCAGCGTGTGGCTTTGCCTGTCTTAAAGGGAAGCGGCCGGTACTTCTCACACAACTCGCGGTGATTACAGGCAAGGCATGGGCTGGTGTGGCCGCTCAACATCAGCTTTATTACTTCCCTGCGGAGAGCAATGATATCGGGCGTTTTTGTTTTGACAACCATACCATCTGTTGCGGGTGTCGTGCATGAGGTTGGATATCCCCGCATCCCTTCGATTTCGACAATACACAAACGGCAGGCCCCGTATGGCTCGAGGGCCGGGTGTGCGCAAAGAGTGGGGATTTCGATTTTTGCTTTCCGGGCAGCCTCGAGTACCGTATCGCCTTTCTCGGCTTTTACTTCTTTTCCATCTATTGTAAGTATTATCTCACTCATTATTGTTTTTGCTCCCGCTTTTCCGGACTTGTGTTTCCCCGTTGCCGGAACTTTTTTGTACCGAACCAAAGGGACATACACTAAAGCACATACCGCAGCGTATACATTTTTCTTCGTGGATGACAAAAGCCTCCGGCGGTTTAACAGAACCTGTAATCGCATCAGTCGGGCAGTCTTTCTTGCAGAGACCGCACGACTTGCACGTTTCGGCATCAATGGCATATGTCAACAACGCTTTGCATGCAAGGGCCGGACATCGTCCCTCATTGATGTGGGCCTCGTATTCGTCCCGGAAATGCTCGATAGTTGTAAGTACCGGGTTGGGGGCCGTCTGACCGAGCCCGCAAAGCGAGGTATCTTTGATAGTTCTGCACAATTTCTCCAGCGTGTCGATATCCTCCGGCTTGCCATTACCTTCTGTGATGTCGTTCAGGATGCGAAGCACGTGCTGTGTCCCCATTCTGCATGGAGTGCATTTGCCGCAGGATTCATCTTCCGTAAATGAGAGGAAGTATCGTGCGATATCAACCATACAGGAATCCTCGTCCATAACAACCATACCGCCTGAACCCATGATTGAGCCGACTTTTGCAAGCTCATCAAAATCCACCTTCATATCGAGGAATTCAGAGGGAATGCAGCCGCCGGACGGGCCACCGGTCTGTACCGCCTTAAATTTTTTGCCGTCCGGGATGCCTCCGCCGATTACGAATATTATTTCGCGAAGGGTCGTCCCCATTGGAACTTCTATCAAACCGCTATTTGCCACTTTTCCGGTGAGGGCAAAGACCGCAGTGCCGGGACTTTTTTCAGTGCCGATACCGGCAAACCAGTCTGCCCCTTTATTAATGATTTCAGGAATGTATGATAGGGTTTTTACGTTATTGATTATGGTCGGCCTGCCCCACAACCCCCTCTGCGCGGGGAAAGGGGGACGTGTACGAGGCATCCCTCTGGATCCTTCGATAGAAGCTATCAACCCGGTCTCCTCTCCGCACACAAAAGCTCCTGCACCCTGGAATATTTTCAAATCGAAGCTGAAATCGCTGCCCGCGATGTTGTCGCCTAAGAATCCACGCTCCCTGGCTTGCGATACGGCGATGTAAAGGCGCTTAACAGCCAGGGGATACTCCGCACGTACATAAATAAAGCCTTTCGTTGCACCTATGGCGTAGCCTGCGATGATCATTCCCTCTATAACCTGATGCGGGTTAGCTTCCAGAATAAACCCGTCCATAAATGCACCGGGGTCTCCTTCATCCGCATTACAGATTATATACTTCTGATCGGCTTTCTCGTCTCGGCAAAACTTCCATTTTATGGCCGCTGGGAAACCGGCACCACCTCTTCCACGAAGTCCCGACTTTTTTATCGTCTCAATAACATCTTCCGGGGTCATTTCATGGAGGACTTTTTCGGTCATCCGATACACCCCTGCGTTAATAGAATCCTCGATTACCTCCGGGTTGATGTGGCCGCAATTTTTCAGGACTATGCGTTCCTGTCCCGCGTAAAAAGGAATATCCTTGTAGCATTTGACCGGCTCGTCTGCTACGGGATCACGATAAAACAGGTGTTCAACCGGCTTATTGTTCTTCAGGTGAGACTCGACAATTTCGGGGACATCCTTTTCCTTCACTGCCGAGTAGAAAACGCCTTCAGGTTCTATGATAACTATAGGGCCTCTCTGGCAAAAACCGTGACAGCCCGTGAATTTCACGTTGATTCCCTCGAGGCCGGCCTTCTTAACTTCCGCTTCGATAGCACCGTAAATATCAATAGATCCCGAAGATACACAACCCGTCCCCAGGCAAACAAGAACAGTGCGGCCATTGTCATTTGAACCCGTCATTTCTTCTTCTCCTTGCTAATGACCTTCAATATCTTTGTTGCCTTTTGAGGAGTTAAATGGCCGTGCACCTCCTGGTCGATTGTCATACAGGGGGCCAGGACACAGCATCCTATGCAGGCTACGGTTTCGAGAGAAAATTTTCCGTCATCGGTCGTTTCACCTTCTTTGATGCCAAGGTTTCTCTTAACTTGTTCGAGTATCTGATCTGCACCTCCGACGTGGCATGCGGTTCCACGGCACAGACACATTACGTGGTCGCCCGGGCGAGTGAATCTGAATTGAGCATAAAACGTAGCCACGCCGTAAATATAGCTCTGTGAGACATCAAGGTATTGTGCGATGCACTCCACCGCGTCTTCGGATATGTATCCAAATTTTCCCTGCACTCCCTGTAAAATCGGTATGATGCTGTCAAGATGCTGAGCGTAAGTTTGAAGTATCTCTTGTACTTCTGTTGGCATATTTTTATCCGCTACTTTCAATTTATATGTTCACATCCTTTCCACTCTATATAAAATCCTGAACCTGTTTTGCTTATATGAGAAATGTAAGGAACAATCTTGTTATATTCGTTCGCTATGTACTTCTAAATAAAATTGAACGATGGGGCTTTAAAATACGGAAGATTTATAGCTTATAAAAATGTGCATGATTTTTGTCAAGAAAAAAGGTGTTCCCAAAAATAGACATTGAAAATAAAGTCTGTCCTCCCCATCCCGTAGGACAGCCGTCTCGGCTGTCTAAGCGATTCACCATTATGGACAGGCGGGACGCCTGTCCTACTGTGTTGGAAGAGTCAATGTCTATTGGGGGGGCAAAAGGTATTATTTTTAACTAACATCCTGGCTCTTGTTTTTGCTTTTATGATTCTTCTGAGAATGAAGTTCTTCTTTTTTCATATAGATAAGCACGGCCACAATTGCCGCCTGGGTCATTCCCGGTATCCTCTTTGCTTGCCCTACAGAAGCGGGTTCTATCATGGACAGTTTCTTTTTCAGCTCATTGGAAAGC
Source organism: Syntrophales bacterium (assembly GCA_030655775.1). Lineage (NCBI taxonomy): Bacteria > Pseudomonadati > Thermodesulfobacteriota > Syntrophia > Syntrophales > Syntrophales bacterium. The sequence goes on along the minus strand of JAUSPI010000114.1, from coordinate 6,116 downwards.
CCTGGTATTGCGAAGTAATTTAGTCCTGCGGGTATTTCTTTCTCCTCCATCTCCTTGAACTTTTTTACAGATTCAATCTGCCGTTTGATGTACCCTTCATATTTCGCCTCGATCTCTATCTGCTTTTTCACCATTCTGTCGGTGACTTCCTCCCATCCCTCAAGGGGTTTCAGATCATCATAACGAAGCTCAGGCCTTTTGAGTAGCTGATAGAAAGTTGTCGGCTTTTTAATGGGGACTGTCCCCATTTGTGAAAGTGTCAGGTTCACATCCGCGCCGGGGTAGAGTTTTCCCGACGATAGATTCTTGATCCCTGCTTCAATCTGGCGAACCTTTTCTTTCAGGTCGCTATAGTCATCACTGGAGATCAGCCCGAGATCATACCCCTTTCCCATCAACCTGATGGTGGCGTTGTCCTCTCTCAGTATGAGACGGTATTCTGCCCGTGATGTAAACATTCTATAAGGTTCATCAACTCCACTCGTAACAAGGTCATCGATAAGCACCCCCATATAGGCCTCAGAGCGATTCAGGATAAAGGGTTCTTTTTCCTGTACGGCCAGGGCGGCATTGATCCCAGCCCACATCCCCTGAGCGGCGGCTTCCTCATAGCCGGAAGTTCCGTTTATCTGCCCGGCGAGATACAATCCCTGAATAAGCTTTGTTTCAAGAGTCTGCTTGAGCTGTGTAGGTTGAACGAAGTCATATTCTATGGCATAAGCCGAGCGCATCATTTCCGCCTCTTCGAGGCCTGGAACGCTGTGGACTATCTTTTCCTGAAACTCAATGGGGAGGCTGTTTCCCAGGCCTTTTGAGTAAATCTCTTCTGTCTCAATACCCTCAAACTCAAGAACAACCGGATGACTTTCTTTGTCTGTAAAGCGTACCACCTTATCTTCGAGGGAAGGACAGTACCGGGCGCTTATCCCCTTGATGGCACCTGAATAAAGAGGAGATTTTTCTATGTTGTCTCTGATCAGTTTATGCGTTTCAGGCGTCGTGTGGGAAAAATACGAGGGGAGTCTCTCGTCACGCAACTTTTTAGTAGTAAAAGAAAAGGGCTCCGGATCAGGATCACTGTCCTGCCTTTTAAGTCCTGAAAAATCGATCGTGGAGGCACGCAATCTGGGCGGAGTTCCGGTCTTCATACGTCCCATCTCGAAACCCTGTCCCCTGAGAGATTCTGCAAGACAAATCGATGCTATCTCACCTGCCCGCCCCGCAGACTGACGGGAAGTGCCGATATGTACAAGCCCGTTCAGGAAGGTCCCCGTTGTGATGATAACGGTCTTCCCGCTGTAGAAAAATCCGGTACTGTCTTCAACTCCAACAATCCTACCCTCTTCAACCACCAGCCGATCAACAAGGGCCTGCCGTATGTGGAGGTTTTTCTCCTTTTCAACAACAGCCTTCATGGCCTGTGTGTATAACTGTTTATCGCACTGCACCCGGGAGGACTGGACAGCCGGACCCTTGGAGGAATTGAGCAGGCGAAAATGGACGGCCGTCTTATCGGCTATTTTTCCCATCTCCCCACCCAGGGCATCAATCTCTTTTACCAGCTGGCCTTTGGCAAGGCCTCCGATAGCCGGATTACATGACATGAGGGCAATGGAGTCAAGATTAATATTGAACAGCAGTGTCTCACACCCCATTCTGGCCGCTGCCAGGGCCGCTTCACACCCTGCGTGACCTCCCCCGACAACAATGACATCATAGCTTTTTTTTGAACCCATTTGACGCTCCAAACCTGTGCTGAACTTGTTTCAGTAACCGAAAGTCTTGAACTAAGATCAACAATATAGTAGCATTAAAGAAAAAAATACAATAAAAAAGTGAACTGCTCAGACACAAAAAAAACAAAATCAGTTCAATTGGTTTTATTTGTTTCATTGGTTAACCAATTGAACAAATCGAACTAATAAAACCAATAAAACATAGGCCATTATGCAAAAACCGGATTTCTGGAACAACTCCAAAAGATATTATGATTTCAAGAGTTTCTTGATCAACAAATTTGGGTGCAAGGTCTACAAACTGCAAATCGATGCAGGTTTTACCTGCCCAAATCGGGATGGAACGCTCTCAACCGGGGGATGTACATACTGCGACGGCCGTGGTTCACGCCTGAGGCAGAAAGGTCCCCTTCCCTCCGTAGCTGAACAAATACAACAGAGCAAAGAATATTACAGAAAACACAGAAAAGCGGGAAAATTCATCGCCTATTTTCAGACCTTCACAAATACATACGGTCACTACAAAAACCTCAAGGCACTCTACGACGAGGCACTTGCACAGGACGATGTGACCGGCCTTGCCGTCGGAACAAGACCTGACTGCATTCCCGATGAGGTAATTGATCTACTTGAAGAATACGCAAATGATTACCACGTTTGGGTGGAATACGGCCTTCAATCTATTCATGAAAAAACCCTTAAAAGCATCAATCGAGGACATGGCCCCGAGGCATTTCTGGATGCCGTCCGCAGAACCGCCGGAAAAAATATCAACATCTGTGTTCACATCATTGTCGGACTTCCCGGAGAAACTCATAAAGAGATTCTTGAAACGGCAAGAGTTGTGGCCAGTCTGCCTATCGATGGAATTAAGATCCATCTCCTGCTTGCCCTCAAGGGAACGGTTGTCGGGGATCTATACGAAAGGGGCAAAATCAGGATGATGGACAAAGAGGAATATGTCGGCACCGTCTGCGACATCCTTGAGATATTACCCCCGGAGGTAACGATTCAGCGATTGACGGCTGACGGTTACAAGGACATCTATTTAGCACCGCAGTGGGGGATTAACAAGATGGATGTCCTCAATTCCATCGATAGAGAACTGGAGAAGAGAGACTCTTACCAGGGGTCGAATTTTTGAATAAGCGGTGGTATCACAAAATGTGAAACCACCGCTTATTACTTTCTACCAGACAAAATTACTAAACGACTCCCTGGGCCATCATAGCCTTAGCAACCTTGGTAAAACCGGCTATGTTAGCGCCGTTTACGTAATTACCGGGAGTACCGTACTCTTCAGCCGCTTCAACACAAGCCTTATGTATTTTTCTCATGATGGCATGAAGATGTTTATCCACCTCTTCACGAGACCAGCTTAGACGCATGCTATTCTGGGACATCTCAAGACCGGAAACGGAAACTCCGCCGGCATTCGCGGCTTTCCCCGGTCCATATAAAATCTTACTGTCGATGAAGATTTCAATACCCTCTGGAGTCGTCGGCATATTAGCACCCTCACCTACAACATAAACACCGTTACTGACCAGGTTCTGTGCATCCTTGCCATTTATCTCATTCTGCGTGGCAGAAGGAAAGGCACAATCAGACTTATGATTCCAGAGTGGATTGTAATCGAGAGCAGGATCGATAGGGGTATAGACCGCTTCGGGATACTTGCCCGCATATTCTTTGATGCGTCCCCGTGCTACATTTTTAAGGTGCATGACAAAATCGAGTTTTTCCCTATTTATTCCCTTCTCATCGTAGATGTATCCGGAAGAATCAGAAAGTGTTACTACCTTCCCTCCCAGCTCCAAAATTTTCGCAACAGTATACTGAGCCACATTCCCGGAACCTGAAACCAGACAGAGCTTATCCTTTATGGTATCATTTTTTGTTGCCAGCATTTCGGAGGCAAAATAGACACAGCCGTAACCGGTAGCCTCAGGGCGAATAAGACTTCCTCCCCATTCAAGTCCTTTACCAGTCAAGACTCCGGTAAATTCATTCTGCAGTTTTTTATACATACCGAACAGGTATCCTACTTCACGAGCTCCCACTCCAATATCGCCTGCCGGAACATCTGTATCCGGACCGATATGCCTGAACATCTCGGTCATGAAACTCTGGCAAAAACGCATTACTTCATTATCCGACTTCCCCTTAGGATCAAAATTTGATCCTCCCTTGGCACCACCCATAGGAAGGGTTGTCAGGGCATTTTTAAACACCTGTTCAAAGCCGAGAAACTTGAGTATGCTCATATTAACTGACGGATGAAAACGAAATCCCCCTTTGTAGGGACCTATGGCGCTGTTCATCTGTAGACGATAGCCCCTGTTGACCTGAACCTCGCCTTTATCATCCAGCCAGGAAACGCGACACATAATAGTTCGCTCAGGTTCAACCATCCGTTCCAATATCTTTGCCTTACGATACTCCGGATGTTTCGCTAAAACAGGTTTAACCGATTCGGCAACCTCGGACACGGCCTGGATAAATTCCGGCTCCCCCGGGTTGCACGCTTCACACATCTTAATAAACTCAATCATTTTTATCTCCTTTCACTCTAAATTTATTTTTAGTCGCACATCTTCAAAAAGATTTACCTATAAGGCATTAAGCCACATTACGTCATTATGTATTATCCTCAATATTGACCACTAATTATCATCAACAGCATTTGGGAACTCAAATGACAATTAATCAAAATGCCTAATACAGTCCTAAAATTATTTCAAGTCAAAATCATCCAATAAGGTATCTACTTAATAAAAACCTTTGCTCTTACAGATGGCTACACAATAGTACGAACCGGAACCCCTTCCTGCTCGAGGTAGGACTTGATATCCCCGACGGTGTAGTGTTGGTAATGCACCATGGAAGCAATGAGTGCTGCATCTGCCTTCGCTTTTACAAAAGCATCCCCGATATGCTCCGGCCTGCCGGCACCTCCCGAAGCAATGACGGGGATGCTAACTGTAGAGGATATCGAGGCTGTCAAATTCAGTTCATACCCATCATTTGTACCGTCGGCATCGATCGAGTTGAGACAGATCTCGCCGGCACCCAGATCCTGGGCCTTTTGTGCCCACTCAACCGCATCGACACCCATTGGCGTCCTGCCGCCGTTTATCCAGACCTCGTATCCCGATGGTATTTCTGCGCTCTTTCCCACTTTTTTTGCATCCATCCCCAATACGATACATTGACTTCCGAAAATCTTCGCTCCTTCGGAAATCAGCCCTGGATTCAAAACGGCAGCGGTATTAACGCTTATTTTTTCAGCCCCGGCTTTTAATACATTATACATGTCGGCAAGTGAACTGATGCCGCCGCCCACTGAAAAGGGAATAAAAATGTTTTTTGCAACATCGCTCACTACATCGATTATAATTTTTCTCTCATCCGACGATGCGGTGATGTCATAAAACACCAGTTCATCGACACCTTGCTCATAATATTCCCTGGCCATGTCAACCGGGTCGCCGATATCGATGTTACCTTTAAATTTGATCCCTTTCGTTGTTTTGCCTTCTTTTACATCCAGGCAAATGATAATCCTTTTACTGAGCATTGTTATGCCGTCCCGTCCCACTCACAAAAGTTTTTTAATATCCGAAGGCCGTGTCTTCCACTTTTTTCAGGGTGAAACTGCATTGCGACAACGTTCCCCTTCCCGATGATTGATGCAAATTCAACCCCGTATTCGGTCGTTGCCACGATGTCGTCGCGCCGTTCCGGATCGGGATAATATGAATGGACAAAATAGTATTGCGCTCTCTCATCAATACCGGCAAGAACAGGATGCGGACGGACAGCGGAAATGTTGTTCCATCCCATGTGGGGAATTTTTAAATTGGCAGTGCGAAACTTTTTCGCACTGCCCTGTATCACACCGAGACAGGAGGCGCTATTTTCTTCGCTCCTGTCGAGGATTATCTGAGCACCGAGGCATATCCCCAGAAACGGGACACCTCCGCCAATGACGTCACATATCACGCTGTCGAGACCGGACGTTTTCATGACATCCATCGCAGCACCTGCTGCTCCCACGCCTGGTAATATGACCCTTTCGGCAGACAGTATTTCCAGCGGCCTGTCGGTTATCCGGCATTCCTCACCTATGTGGACAAGAGCCCTCTGGACGGACGTAAGATTGCCCGCTTTGTAGTCAATTATTGCTATCATGCTCGTTCTATGAATCGGTCTCCGTTAATTTCATCATGGGTTATAATGAGGATTTTCTTCATTGCAACAATCAAAGAATCGGCAAATATTTTTCCAGTTCATACTGACTGACATGCGTCCGGTATTGGTCCCATTCAATCTTCTTGTTAGCAATAAATTTTTCAAAGATATGATCACCGAGTGCTT